>JAICSZ010000124.1 GCA_025936615.1 Pedococcus sp.
GGGACGAACAGCGCGTCGCGGGGGACGACGCAGCCGTCGGCCATCTGGACACCGCGGAGCCGGTCGTCGTCGACGACGAGCTGCTCGATGTCGCCTTCGACGACGCCGATGGCGCGGGCGACCAGCCCAGCTCGCTCGGCCCGTGTGAGGACGTCAGGCGGGGTGAAGTACACCAGGTCGTGGGTCCACTGTCGGACGATCTGCGCGTACCGGACTGCCGCGGGGCCGTCGCCGATGACGCCGAGCTGACGGTCCCGGACCTCGTGACCGTGGCAGTAGGGGCAGTGGAGGACGTCTCGAGCCCACCGATCCCGCAGTCCGGGGATCTCGGGGAGCTCGTCGCGGAGCCCGGTCGTGACGAGAACCCGCCGGGCGGCGATCCGCTGTCCGCTGTCGAGCAGCGCCCAGAAGCCAGTGCGGCCGTCGGGCAGGACCTCGGTGACCCGGCCCTCGAGGAGGATGCCGCCGTACCTGGTGACCTCTTCGCGACCGGAGGCGAGCAGGTCACTGGGTGGAAAGCCGTCACGAGAGAGGTAGCCGTGCATGTGGGCGGCGGGCGCGTTGCGGGGCCGGCCGGCGTCGACCACGAGCACGGAGCGCAAAGCGCGGGACAGGACGAGCGCGGCGGACAGACCGGCCGCGCCTCCACCGATGATGGCGACGTCGTACGTGTGCTGGTTCATCCTCGTCACGCCCGCCGGTTCCGCCACGGCTCACCGGCCGTGGTCACGTACTGGGTGAACGCGTACCGCCATGGGGTGACGGCGACGATGATGACCACCCACAGCACAGCGTCGGCCTGTACGGCGGTGGCTCCGTCCAACCTGCCCGCCGTCCACAGCGGCCAGGCGACGAGGCCGAGCCAGATCAGCTTCCAGGCGACCTCGAACAGCAGGATGGGGAGCATCCGCACCGGGTAGCGCAGCCCGAGCAAAGCCAGGACCGACATCGCCACGAGCATGCAGAGGACGGTGCCTTCCTTGAGCCCCCACGTCGCATGGTTGGCGAGCTGGGGCCACTTGGTGATGGCCAGTCCACCGACCATGACGAGGTAGCCCACACGCATGAGGTTGCGGCGCCACAGTGGCAGCGACTCCGAGTGAGGTGGGGTGATGGCGTGGACAGGCGGGCCGGCGGTAGCCGAGGCGGAGGTGGTCATGGCGACTCCTTGTCGTGTTCGGTGAGGTACTGGCAGAGCCGGGGGTGCGGTGGTGGTCATGGACATCAGCGTCGTGTCGAGTGAGGTTGACACCAACGAACGTTGCTGTTTCCGGGACGGAGCGGGGCTGTCGGCGGGGCATGTGGTCGTCAGGGCGTCCACTCGGTGTCGAGGACGGCGTAGGTCACGGTGTCGAGCCAGGTCCCGGACCGGTGGAGTGACTCGCGGACCGCGTGACCTTCGCGGCGCATGCCGACGCGCTCCATCAGTCGCCACGACGTGTCGTTGGCCAGGAAGCAGTTCGCGACGACGCGGTGCACCCCGAGGTCGGTGAAGCAGTACGTGAGCAGCGCCCGCACGGCTTCGGTGGCATAGCCGTGGCCGGTGTGAGTGGGGTCGAGTACCCAGCCGAGCTCGGCCTGTTTGCCGCTCGCGGCGGCGGCGACCTCGGCCTGGGCCCACGCGTCCTCGACACGAAGCATGAAGTCGCCGACCACCTGGCCTTCGTGCTCGACGATCACGGTGGCCGCGAGGCGTCCTGGGTCAGCGAAGGCAGTTCGGTACGCCCTGAGGTCGCTGGGTACCTCGGTGAGCCACTCGCCTACCGAGGGCAGCCGTCGGTACGCCCACGTCACGTCCGCGTCACCTTCGGCGGCGGGACGGAGAGCGAGCCTGTCCGTGTCCAGCCGACGGCCTAGCGCCGGGCTCGGCCGGCCCGATGCCGGGGACGTCCCGGCAGCCGGGTCGAGGGGTGCCAGCGACAGCAGTGGGACGCCGAGGTCGCGGATGCGCGCGAGCAGCCCGTGCAGCTGCGACTGGTCGGCGATCGGCGTGGTCAAGACGGTGGTGCCGTCGTCACGGCGAACCAACGTGAGGTCGTCCAGCCAGGTCGCCCAGTGGTCGTCCAGATGGCCGGCGACCCGCACCTCGTAAGGGCTGCTGGAGCTCGTCGTGGTGGTGGTCGGTGAGTCGGTTGTCGAGGTGCTGGTCAGCTGGTTCATGACGGCGCTCCTGCGGCGGTGGTCGTTGGTGCTGGGCTGCGCGGCCGGACTGCAGCTCATCGGGCTGCAGGCTGCTCGACCGGGCTGAAGGCGGCCGTCGTCGTGGCGCGGACGGGGGCGGGCCGGCGCTGGGTGCGCCACAGGGAGACACCGAGGGCGATGAGCGCGATGCCCTCGGGGACCGCCATCGGTCGGTCGAATGACGCCGGCAGCACGGTGAGGGCGGCCGTGCCGATGGTGCTGACCGCGAGCAGGGCGGCTGCCCACCTGGCGAGGACGCCGGTGCGGAACAGGGCGATGCCGAACAGGAGGCCGCCGACCATGTAGAGCGCGCCGGTGCCGTTGAAGAGGGTCTGCAGGCTCCCGATGTCACCGCTGGGGTGTCCGCCGCCGGAGGCGACGACAACGTCGTTGACGAAGGCGGGCTGGGTGTCGACCAGCTGGGGAAGGACGACTGCCGCGATGACTTCGGTGGCCATCATGGCCAGGTATCCGGCGGCGAACATGAGGTAGCCGATCAGGCCGAGGAGTCCGGCCTTGCGGTGCTGATGCAGGTAGACACCGGTGAGACCGGCGAGGGCGAGCGCCGTCATCGCGGTCTTGGCGCAGCTGCGGACCACCCATTGGGTGGTCTGGGTCGTGTAGGTGTCGAAGGCCGGGTGTCCGACCTGGACGGCGATGAAGATCGCCCCGGCAGCGGCGGCTGCGGCGGCGGTGGCCTTGGTGAGGCCGGCGGTGGTGACGTTCATGGCGGGCTCCTGGTCCGGCGGGCCGGACGGGGTGTCCGGCGATGTCCCGGACGCTACGAGCCGAGGTGGTGAGCCCACATCGCATGACGATGTGACCGGCCTTGTGATCGTGTCGCCCGACCAGGTCGCTACAGCAGTCCCAGCTCGATGGCACGCGCGACGGCTGCTCGCCGGGTCGAGACGTCGAGCTTGGTGAAGATGTGCCGGGTGTGGGTGCGGAACGTGTTGATGGACAGGAACAGCTGCCGGGAGATCTCCGGGCCGGTCAACGGCGTCGCTAGCAGCCGGAGCACCTCTACCTCACGATCGCTCAGGCCGTCGGCCGCGGCAGCCGCCGGAGCCGCCGGAGCCGACGGAGCGGCCGGAGCGGCGGTGGCCGCGCTCAGCACCTCGTGGGCGAGCTCGCCGGTGCCCGGCCGCTGCTCGGCGGTGCGCAGCAGCGCCTCCATGGGGGCGCCTTCGTCGAGGAAGAGCCGCAGGTAGCCGGCCGGGACTGCCTGGGTCAGGGCTTCGCTGAGCCGTGCCACGGAGTCCGCTGGCCTTCCGCTGGCGTCGGTCGCGAGGGCCAGGAGAAGCGTCGCGTCCACGACACTGCCGCCACGCCCGCCGCGCTGAGCGCCGGCCTCGACACGCTCGAGCAGACCGATGGCCTCGTCGAGGTGGGCCGTCCTGCCGTCGGTCCGGTGCTGGGCGATGAGCAGTCGCGCGAGCGTGAGGTGGTTGAACTCGGCCAGGTACGTCAGCTCCCCGGCGGAGGTGACGTGGTGCTGGTGTGCCCACTCCCACGCGTCCTCCAGTCGCCCTTGCGCGATGCGGAGCCGTGCGAGGGCGGCCGGGATGGGGTGGACGTCGGGGAAGAACCCCGGCAGGTACGCGGCCCGTGCCTGCTCCAGCTCGTCCGCAGCACCGGCGAGGTCGCCGCGAGCACGCAGCAGACCGGCTCGGGCCAGGTGCCAGCGGTGCTGGTTCTCGGGCAGGGACGCAGCCTCCCCGAGCGCCTGGGCGGCGACGAGGTGGGCTTGAGCCGCGTCGAGCTCCTGGTGCTCGCGGAGGACGTCGGCGAGCCCGACGTGCAGGTCACCGGTGGTCGACAACGCGACACCGGGATGCCCTCCTGCTGCCTCCAGCGCCTGTTCGTACAGCTCCCGAGCCTTCGCCGGGCGGCCGCGCGCCTGCCACAGGTCGGCGAGGACGACCGTGGACCCCAGTGCATCGGCCACGTTCCCCGCTGCACCGAGACTGGCAACGGCCTGGGTGAACGTGTCGACAGCGACGTCGAGGTCACCCTCGGCCCAAGCGGCCAAGCCGAGGAACCCGGCAGCACCACCGCGAGCGAAGTGGTCGTCCGGACCGGCCACCTCGAGGGCCGCCCGCGCGTGCTCGGACGTCGCGGCGGCGTCACCACGGGCCTGGGCGGCCGAGGCGCGGAAGATCGCGATCCAGGCAGGGAGGGTCCGGATCGCGTCGTCTCCCTCGGCCGCTTCTCGGTGACCTGCCGGCATCGCTTCGAGCGCCCGCTCGGCGTCGCGCAGGCGCCGCTCGAGGCCGTCGAGGTCGCCTGCGACCAGACAGATCCAGGCGGCCTGGGTGCTGAGAACCGGCCGTTGCCGGATCACCTCGTCGGGTAGGTCGCGAAGCCAGCCGACGATGAGGCGGTCGTGCCGCACCCGTCTGGCCTCGGGCAGCACGGCCTCGATGAGATCCGCGGCCGTCTCTGCGTCACCGGCCGCGTTCGCGTGCGCGATGGCCTCCTCGGGCAGGCCATGTCGGACGTACCAGCTGCTGGCGGCGCGGTGCAGGTCTCGCGCCCGGTCGGGGTGCTCGGCCGCCAGCCGGGCACGGAGGGTGTCGGCGAACAGGTGGTGGTAGCGGTACCACTCCCGGTGGTCGTCGAGGGGGATGACGAACACGTTGGCTCGGTCCAGCTGCTCAAGTCTGGTCTGGCCGTCGCTGGTCCCGGTAAGGGCGTCGCACAGGGGACCGGTCATGTGGTCCAGCACGGCGGTGTCCAGCAGGAAGCGGCGTACGTCGTCGGGTTGGTGGCCGAGGACCTCCTCCACGAGGTAGTCGAGCACGAACCGGTGGCTGCCGGTGAACGCGTCGACGAACTCGGCTGCGCGGTCGTGACCTCGGATCGAGAGGGCCGCCAGCTGGAGGCCGGCGGCCCAGCCTTCGGTGCGCGTGCCCAGCGCCGTCACCTGCTCCCGGCTCAGGCGGAGGCCCATCACGTGGTTGAGGAAGGCGTCTGCCTCCTCGGAGGTGAATCGCAGGTCCATGCCACGCACCTCCACGAGCTCGCCGCGGGCGCGCAGCCGCGGCAGCGGGAGCGGCGGATCGGACCGCGTCGTCATCGCGATCATGGCTTGGGGCGGTAGGTGGTCGAGCAGGAACGCGACCGCGCCGTGGACTCGTGGGTCCTCGATGACGTGGTAGTCGTCGAGCGCCAGCACCGTGGTCCCGTGCACCTCGTCCAGCTCGTTGACCAGGGCGGTCAAGAGGGTGTCGACCGGCGGCTCCCCGCCGGCCTCCAGCAGAGCCTCGAGGTCATCGACTGCGAGTGGCAGGCCGGCTTCGATTCCGACGACCAGATGGGACAGGAACCGGCGGACATCGTTGTCGGCCTCGTCCAGTGACAGCCACGCCACCTGGACCGCCCGTGTGGCGTCGGCGGTCAGCCACTGGGCCAGCAGCGTCGTCTTGCCTGATCCGGCGGGGGCTGAGATGAGCACGAGGCGGGGCAGCGACGGCTCGATGCTGGTCAGGTGCTCGATGAGCCGGGGTCGGGCGACGAGGGCACGCCGTGACACCGGGACGTGGACCTTCGTCGCCGGGACCTCCATGCCAGGAGCGTAGGCAGGGCGGCGGCTTGCAGCACCCCAGAGAAGCCGATGTGCCGGAGGAGCCCGGGGCGCAGCTTCGCGACACATGTCGTCGGAAGGATGGTCGTCGGCTGCCTCAGCGTCGGCGACGGACCTCGCCGAGGCTGCGCACTCAGCGTGGGATCACGTTGACCTCGCTGTCGCAGACGACGGGTGTCTCGGAGAGCACTCTGTCGCGGCTCGAGACCGGACAGCGGCGGCCCACCCTCAGTGGCTGTACGTCGCCGCGACGGGCTAGCGCGCATCGTCGTCTCGACTCCGCATCAGCTCGGCGGTGAGAAGCGCCGATCGTCTACCCCGACATCGGCCGTTGAATGTGAATGTGCAGGGGATTCACTGAACATGTGATGAGCGCGCGCGGACTATGGCAGATGCTCAGTTCACGCCATTGCCAAGACGACTATTGCACGTACCACACTGGAGGAGGTCCCCAGCCTCGATCGCCGCACACTATCGGATTGAAGGAGCCGGACATGACCATCACGCCTGCCGTACTGACACGAGCCGCAGGAGTGGCTGCGGTCGCCGCCGGCGCCGTCTTCATCGGTGTCAATATCAATCATCCCGATCTGAACGCAACCTCGATTGCCACCACCGACGTCTACGTGCGGGACTCCCTGAAGGGGCTCATGTCCGTGCTGGCCCTGGTCGGCATCTCGGGCATGTACCTGAGTCAGCTCCGGCGGAACGGAGTGCTCGGACTGATCGGATATGCGGTGTTGGCCCTGGGCTACCTCGGCATCATGTCGGTGGCCTTCATCGCCGCCTACGTGCTGCCCGAAGTCGTGGGATCGAACCGGGTCTACGTCAGCGATGTCATCGCCATCGACACCAGCCGCGGCACCGTGGTCGGAGACATCGGGCCGCTGCAGACAGTCATTCACGTACAGGGCTTCGCCTACCTCGCCGGTGGGATCCTCTTCGGCATCGCGCTCTACCGGGCACACGTCCTCGCGCGGTGGGCCGCCGTGGTCCTGGCGATCGGCGGCCTGGCCCCTCTCGCCCTGCCCCTGATGCCCGA
>JAICSZ010000441.1 GCA_025936615.1 Pedococcus sp.
ACGCTGCAGCTGGGGATGGCGGGTGTACCCCTTGGTCCGACCAGCGAGGACCGCCTGGGCCAGCAGCGCCTCCCGCCAGCACGCGGTCAGCCCCTGCCGGTCCAGGTAGCGCGGATGCAGCGACCACAGCCTCACGCCGTCATCCTGCCCGCCCTGGCGACGATCAGCCCTCGCGCATCGGGACCCGGACGCCACGCTCCCGCGCCACGTGCTCCGCCAGCTCGTAGCCGGCGTCCACATGCCGGATGACACCCATGCCGGGGTCGTTCGTCAGGACGCGAGCCAGCTTCTGGGCGGCGAGGTCGGTGCCGTCAGCCACCGAGACCTGCCCCGCGTGGATGGACCGGCCGATGCCCACGCCACCGCCGTGGTGGATGGAGACCCACGAGGCGCCGGAGCTGGTGTTGACCAGGGCGTTGAGCAGCGGCCAGTCCGCGATGGCGTCCGACCCGTCGAGCATGGACTCGGTCTCGCGGTAGGGGCTGGCCACCGAGCCGGCGTCGAGGTGGTCGCGGCCGATGACGATCGGAGCGCTCACCTCACCGGACCGGACGAGGTCGTTGAAGGCGAGGCCGGCCTTGTCGCGCTCGCCGTAGCCGAGCCAGCAGATGCGGGCGGGCAGGCCCTGGAACGCGATCCGCTCCTGGGCACCCTTGATCCACTTGTGCAGCCGCTCGTCGTCGGGGAAGAGGTCGAGCACCGCACGGTCGGTCGCAGCGATGTCCTTGGGGTCGCCCGACAGTGCCGCCCAGCGGAACGGGCCCTTGCCCTCGCAGAACAGCGGACGGATGTACGCGGGCACGAAGCCGGGAAACTCGAACGCGCGGTCGTAGCCGCCGAGGCGTGCCTCGTCCCGGATCGAGTTGCCGTAGTCGAAGACCTCGGCGCCGGCGTCCTGGAACTCGACCATGGCCTGCACGTGCTTGGCCATCGAGGCGCGTGCCCGGTCGGTGAACTCCTCGGGCTTCCTCTCGGCGTAGTCGTGCCAGTCGCCGAGGTCGATGTCCTCGGGGAGGTAGGACAGGGGGTCGTGCGCGGAGGTCTGGTCGGTGACGATGTCGATGGGCACGCCACGACGCAGCAGCTCGGGGAACACCTCGGCCGCGTTGCCGACGACGCCGACCGACCAGCCCCGCTTCTCCTCCTTGGCGCGCACCACCTTCTCGATCGCGTCGTCGAGGTCGTCGGCCACCTCGTCGAGGTAGCGGTGCTCAACCCGGCGGTGCAGCCGGGCGGGGTCGACGTCGACGATGAGGCAGGCGCCCTCGTTGAGGGTCACGGCCAGCGGCTGCGCCCCGCCCATGCCGCCGCAGCCGGCGGTGAGCGTGAGCGTGCCGGCGAGGGTGCCGCCGAACCGCTTGTCCGCCACTGCGGCGAACGTCTCGTAGGTCCCCTGCACGATGCCCTGCGTGCCGATGTAGATCCACGACCCCGCGGTCATCTGGCCGTACATCGTCAGCCCGAGGTGCTCGAGCCTGCGGAACTCGGGCCAGGTCGCCCAGTCGCCGACCAGGTTGGAGTTGGCGATGAGCACCCGCGGCGCCCACTCGTGGGTCTGGAAGACACCGACCGGCCGACCACTCTGGACGAGCATCGTCTCGTCCTGCTTGAGGGTCGAGAGGGTGCGCACCATGGCGTCGAAGGAGCGCCAGTCGCGCGCCGCCCGGCCCGTGCCGCCGTAGACGACGAGGTCGTCGGGCCGCTCGGCGTTCTCGGGGTCGAGGTTGTTCATGAGCATCCGCAGCGGCGCTTCGGCGCCCCAGTGCGTGGCGTGGGTCAGCTTCGTGCCGCGGGGTGCGCGGACGGGACGGGCGCCTTCCATGGTGTTCTCTCCTCAGTTCAGGGGGCCGGTGACGGACTCGGCGGCGGTGACCGCCGCGCCGCTGGTGACGAGCTGGTGCGCCACCTCGATCTCGGGGGCGAGGAAGCGGTCGGTGCCCGGCTCGGGAGCTCCGGCCTCGCGGAGCACTCGGACCACAGCCGCCGTCGCAGGGCCGGGCTGCAGCGGCGCACGCAGGTCGAGGGCGCGGGCGGCGGTGAGCAGCTCGATGGCCAGCACCCGGCTCAGCCCGTCGACCGAGCGGCGCAGCTTGCGGGCCGCCGACCAGCCCATGGAGACGTGGTCCTCCTGCATGGCGGAGCTCGGGATCGAGTCGACCGACGCCGGCGCCGCGAGCCGCTTGAGCTCCGAGACGATCGCGGCCTGGGTGTACTGCGCGATCATGTGGCCGCTGTCGACCCCGGGGTCGTCGGCGAGGAACGCGTTGAGGCCGTGGTTGCGGGCCACGTCGAGGAACCGGTCGGTTCGCCGCTCCGAGATGGAGGCCAGGTCGGCGGCGACGATCGCCAGGAAGTCGAGGACGTACGCCACCGGCGCACCGTGGAAGTTGCCGTTCGACTCCACTCGTCCGTCTCGGGTG
>JAICSZ010000038.1 GCA_025936615.1 Pedococcus sp.
GGATCACCTCGCCCGTCGCGTCGGCGAGGACCTGCACCTCGATGTGCCGTGGGCTGGTCACCGCCTCCTCGAGGAACACGGTCGGGTCCCCGAACGCGGACTCCGCCTCGCGCATGCAGGCCTCGAGTGCCTCGCGCAGGTCCTCGGGACGCTCGACCCGGCGCATGCCGCGCCCGCCACCGCCGGCGACCGCCTTCGCGAAGACGGGGAACCCGATCCGCTCGGCTGCCGCGACGAGCTCGTCCACGTCGTTCGACGGTTCGCTGCTGCTCAGGGTGGGGAGCCCGGCCGCCTTGGCCGCGGCGATGGCGCGAGCCTTGTTGCCGGTGAGGTGGAGCACCGCGGCAGGTGGTCCGACGAAGGTCACGCCGGCACGGGTGCACGCCTCGGCCAGCTCGGGGTTCTCGGAGAGGAAGCCGTAGCCCGGGTAGATGGCGTCGGCGCCTGCCGCCACCGCGGTCGCGACGATCGCCTCCGGGTCGAGGTAGGCGCGGACCGGGTGGCCCTCCTCACCGATCTGGTAGGCCTCGTCGGCCTTGAGGACATGCTCGGACTTGCGGTCCTCGTAGGGGAACACGGCCACCGTGCGGGCGCCGAGCTCGGTGGCGGCACGGAAGGCGCGCACCGCGATCTCGCCACGGTTGGCGACCAGGACCTTGCTGAACACGGCAGACCTCCGTGGCGTCGAGCGGTGGGTCGGAGAGCGTCTCGTCGATGCTACCGACAGGTTCCGCAGGCTGAGACGCGGCGACCGCGATCCGGACCGGCGCGCATGTCCCACCATGAAACGGGCCCGGGCGGAACCGCGTCGCACCCCCGCAGGTGGGTCCGGGCCTGAAACGGGTCCGCGGGGAACCGTTTCGTCCGCGCGTCGGTGGTCCGGGCGGCATACGGAAATGTTTGTGAGCCTGTCGCCGTTGACCGGTAGGCTTGAGCCACAACTGAACAGCGTGTGTGTGAGCACCCCATGGGGGTGATCGGTTTCGACATTGGTCGGTTCTCCAGGAGAAGCGGGTCGAGGATGCAAGGTCATCTCGTCAACGCTCCTTGCAAAACAACAGGTGCCAACTCCAAGCGCACCGACTTCGCCCTCGCCGCCTGAGCGAGCCTCGAAGTCCGTCAGCCTGAGCTAGTTCCCGTCTCAGAGCCTGGCGTCAGCTAGGGAACTCGCTGCGTCGCCCTTGTCGGGGGGTGGCGCGGGACTCCAATCCGACTGGGCCTGTCAGGGAACGTGTGCGCGCGAGCCCTGGGGCCGAGAAAATCCGTAGCGCACTGCACCCGGAGAAGTCCTGGGTTGCCGTCAGTGGACGCGGGTTCAATTCCCGCCACCTCCACCACCGTGCTCACACCACGCCAGAGTTGCGCGAGCGGCCCGGTCGATGTGACCGGGCCGCTCGTGGTTTGCTTCGGTATGCCGCGGAGTCGGGCCCCGCTCGCTGCTCGCCCGTGGGCGCGCGGCGCTCTCAGGCGCCGATGATCTTGACGCCGGTGTTCCAGCCCCAGCCCTTGCTCACCTGCAGGCCCATGTGCAGGAAGCCGGTGCCCTCGAGCCAGTGCGCCTGCGAGAGCGCGCCCACGTCGAGGGGACGCATCCCGGCGGCCGAGGCGAACTCGGCGACCTCGTCCTTGGCGCCCTGGTCGTCGCCCGCGATGAGCACGTCGAGCGGCTCGTCGGCGACGTTGCCCTCGGCCAGGGTCGAGGCGAAGGTGGTGTTGAACGCCTTGACGACGTTGGCCCGGGGGAGTCGCTTGGCGATCTCCTGGGCGGCCGAGCTGTCCGCCGGGGTCACCAGTCCGTCGAAGGTCTCGAAGTTCACCGGGTTGGTGATGTCGACGACGGTCTTGCCCGCGAGGGACTCGCCGACCTGGTCGACGACCTCCTCGGTGGCGCCGTAGGGGATGGCGAGCACCACGATGTCGCCGGTCGGCGTGTCGGTCAGGGCGCCGGCCTTGGCGCTCTCGAGCTCGTCGGCGAGGGCGCTCGCCTTGGCGGGGTCGCGGTCGAGGACCTGCACGTCGTAGCCCGCGGCGACGGCGCGGCTGCCGATGCCCCGCGCCATGTTGCCGGAGCCGATGAGGGTGATGCTGCCCATGGTCTTGCCTTCCACGTTGTTGGTTGAACCGTCAAGTAACTACGGTAGGGATAACAACTTGAAACGTCAAGTATTCCCTTGGCTATGGTGGCGACATGGGGACCGTGGACGACCACCGGAGAACAGACGCCAGCCACCCAGCAAAGTGGCTCGAACCGGACGAGCGCGCCACCTGGCTGGCGCTGGCCGGGGTCCTGGAGATGCTGCCGGGCGCGCTGGACGGCCAGCTGCAGCGCGACGCCGGCCTGACCTTCTTCGAGTACATGGTCCTGGCGATGCTCTCCGAGCAACCGGACCGCACATTGCGCATGAGCCGGCTGGCAGCGGTCACCAATGGGTCGCTCTCGCGGCTGTCGCACGTGGCCACCCGGCTCGAGAAGCAGGGCTACCTGCGCCGGCTCGCGAGCGCGCAGGACCGGCGCGCGACCGACGCGGTGCTCACGGACAAGGGATGGGAGAAGGTCGTGGCCACGGCCCCGGGCCACGTCGAGTGGGTGCGCAGCCTGGTCATCGACCCACTGACTCCCGCTCAACAGGGGCAGCTGCGGAGCATCGGCGAACGCATCGTCTCCGCGATCGACCCGCACGGGAACCGCCTTCCCGTGGGGTCCCCGGCCGGGTGAGCGGGCTGCCCGCTGGGCTGCGGCCAACCTCGTGCTGGTGGTCACCGCGCTGCTCGGCGGCGCCATGGGCCTGAGCCGGGTGTGCCTGGGCCACGACTGGCTGACCGACGTCGTGGCCGCCTGGGTTGCTCGGCCCGGGGTGCGCAGCGGCGGTGATCACCGCCCATCGCTCTACCTGAGAGTGCGACGCCGGTCCGTCTCCGCAGGCGATGGTTGACCGAGTTCTTTGCTAGTGGGCTGGCGGGTACTAGGCATTTCGTCGTAGCGGTTGTCCACCCTCGACATCGTGTGCGATGGCCGGGTCGAACCTAGCGTGGTCATGTGCGGCCGCGTGGACCTGCCCGGGGCCGCCGGTTCGTCGCAGGGGTGCTGGCGAGCTCGTTCGCGGGCATCGGCCTAGCGGCGGGGCCGGCGGCCGGCGCGAGCACGGAGTACTACGTCGACAAGACGGTCTCTGGCTGTTCGGACACCGGGCCGGGCTCGGCAGCCAACCCGTTCTGCACCATCGCCGCGGGCGCCTCGAAGCTCGCCGCGGGAGTCACCCTCTACGTCGGCAACGGCTCGTATGCCGAAACCGTCGAGTCACCTGCCTCAGGCACCTCGTCACAGCCGGTGACAGTGGCCGCATGGCCCGGTCGGGACCCGACCGTCGGGGTCGGCAAGATCAACGGCGTCCTCATCTCCAGCAGGAGCTACGTCACCGTGTCCGGGCTCCGCGTCACCGGGACCGTGCGCGACGGCATCTCGGTGGCTGCCAGCGCGCACATCACCCTCTCTGGAAACCGGGTGACCCAGTCGGGCCTGCCGCAGAGCGGCAGGACGGCCTCGGGCATCTTCGTCTCCTCCACAACCGACTCCCTGGTGACCCGGAACACGGCGAGCAACAACACGCAGTCGGGTCTGTACGCCGGCAGCGGGACGACCCGCACGACGTTCAGCTACAACGAGGCAGCAGGAAATGCGGCGGCGTACACGCGGATGGCGACCGGCATCTGGATCGTCTCCACGAACAACTCGTTCATCGGCAACACCACTCACGACAACGAGGACAGCGGCCTGAACTTCTACGGCGGGGCAGGCAACAACCTGGCCACGCTCAACGTCTCGTACAACAACGGTGACCACGGCATCGACAACCTGAACGTCGACGGGGGGCAGATCATCGGGAACACCATCTATCGGAACTGCACCAGCGGCATCAACATCGAGGGCACGTCGCACAACTTCCTCGTGAAGAACAACATCGCCGTCGACAATGCCGTCTATCCGGCATACAACGGCATCTCGTGCTCGCGCCGCTCCGGCAACATCGGTGTCTACGACTCGGCACCACCCACCACGGTGGCCGACCACAACCTGGTGTGGCTCAGCAAGCCGGGAAAGCTGTACTACTTCGGCGGGAGCTACACCTCCCTGACGGCTCTGCGCTCGGCCACGGGCCAGGAAAGCCACGGCACACAGGCAGATCCCGGTTTCATGTCGGCCTCGGGGCGGGACTTCCGGCTGACGTCGTCGTCGCCCGCGATCGATCGCGGCGACTCGGGAGCCACGGGGGAGCAGCCCGTCGACATCGTGGGCACCGCGCGGGTGCGGTATGCGGCCGCGGACAACAGCTTGGCGGAGGGGCCCCGCCTTTTCGACGACCTGGGCGCGTACGAGTTCCCGGCCGTGGTGTCGCCGCCGCCGCCTCCGCCTGCGCCGGTGCCGCCGGTGGCGGCGTTGTCGGTCTCGCCGTCGGCTGGGGTGGCGCCGTTGGTGGTGTCGGCGAGTGCGTCGGGGTCTTCGGATCCGCAGGGGCGGGTGTTGTCGTATGCGTTCGACTTTGGTGACGGGTCGGCGGTGGTGGGTCCGGGTCCGGGTTCGGGTGCGGGGCACACGTTTGGGTCGGTTGGCTCGTTCACGGTGTGGGTGACGGTGACCAACGATGCGGGGTTGTCCAGTAGTGCCACGGCGCAGGTGGTGGTCTCGGCGCCGCCGCCTCCGCCACCGCAGGTGCCCGCGGCCTACGTCAACCAGGTCGCGACCAACTACTCCACGAGTACCAAGACCTCTGGCTACCTCACCGTCTGGCGCCCCGCCGGTGTCGGCTCCGGGAACCTCGCGGTGGTCACGCTCCAGCTCTTCGGCAGCACCGCGAGCGGGCCAGTCGCGGCGACGGACTCCCGGGGCAACGCCTACCGCGTGGCCAGCGATGTGGCCGACGGCGCGGGCAGCCGGCTCGTCATCCTCTACGCACCGGTCGCCACGGCTCTGGCAGTCAACGACCGGATCACGGCCACCTTCCCGACCGCCGCGACCGGGTACCGCCTCGCGGCCGACGAGTTCGCCGGCGTGACCCAGCTCGACCTCACGGCGGCCGCCCGAGGCTCGACGGCGCAGTTCTCCTCCGGAGCGACGGGCACGACGACGGCGGGCCTGGTCTTCGCCGCCGTGGCGACCAAGGCCGGCTCCGACAACCCGGCCTGGGACACCGGCTGGCAAGCCATCACGCCGTATGCCGTCGGGTCGAGCTACCTGGCCAGGGCGTACCGACTGCCCACGAGCGCCGGGGCCTACTCCGCGAGTGGCACGACCTCAGGCACCTGGCTGGCCGCGGTGGACACCTGGATGTCCTGAACCGGGTCCGAAAAACCCAGTTACTCCAAGTCTTGGTTGTGTAAACTAGGAGCATGACCTACGTGATCGGGCAGCCGTGTGTCGACGTGATGGACCGGGCATGCGTCGACGTGTGCCCGGTCGACTGCATCTACGAAGGCGCGCGGACTCTCTACATCCATCCGGACGAGTGCGTCGACTGTGGCGCCTGCGAACCGGTCTGCCCCGTCGAGGCGATCTACTACGAGGATGACCTCCCGGACACCTTGGTGCCCTACCTGCGGGACAACGAGGGGTTCTTCACCGAGACCCTGGCGGGGCGTGAGGAGCCGCTCGGCTCCCCTGGCGGTGCGGCCAAGCTCGGGGCGCTCGGTGTCGACACGCCCCTCGTCGCAGGACTGCCACCCCAGGCCGAGGCTGCGACGGAGTCCGCCCAGTAATGCCGGGCCCGAGGACTCCGGCTGGCCGGCAGGGCCCCCGCGAGGGTGACGCCTCAACCCCGCACCCGGACCGGCGTGAGCTGGTCCTGCGCGAGCTCAGGGTCTCCGCGGCCCCGGTCGGCATCGCAGAGCTGGCGGACCGGCTGGGGGTGCACCCCAACACGGTCCGGTTCCACCTCGACAAGCTCGTGGACGGCGGCCGCGTAGAGCGGGTCCGCGCCCGCACAGCCTCGACCGGGCGACCGCCGCAGCTCTACCAAGCGGTGCGGGGCATGGACCCGGCGGGGCCGCGGCACTTCAAGTTGCTCGCCCGGGTGCTGGTCGAGGCCCTCTCCGCCCATCCCGAGCCCGCCGCCGAGGCGGCGCGGGCGGGTCGTGAGTGGGGACGCGCGCGTGCCCTGTCCGACGGCCCGGACGCCCAGCGCAGCAGCCCGTCCCACCGGCTGGTGCGGCTGATGGACGAGCTGGGCTTCGCCCCGGAGGTCTCCCCGCCGCAGGGCAAGGAGACCGAGGCCGCCTGGCTGGGGCTGCGCAGCTGTCCGTTCCTCGAGCTCGCGACGGATCGACGGGCGGTCGTCTGCCCCGTGCACCTGGGCATCATGCAGGGAGCCCTCCAGGGGTGGCGGGCCGACGTGACGGTCGACCGCCTGGACCCATTCGTCCAGCCGGACCTCTGCCTGGCCCACCTCGCACCGGTCGCTCCCTGACGCGGCCAGCTGCCCCTTCGTCGGCGCCTTCAGCCAGAGGGGCTGGCGAGGAACGAACCCAGCACCACGACGGCAAGGGTGAGCAGCCCGAGCGCAGCCCGCAGCGCGGTGGCGCGTCCACCGCCGCTGCGTACCCGGGCGGCCAGCTGCTCGTCGTCCGGCTCCTGGACCGCCAGGGTGCGCAGGCGGGTCATCGCGCGGGCCTGGGCGACGGCCACGGCGAGCCCGATGAGCAACAGCGCCACCACGGCGACGGTGGCGGCCAGCAGCGGGTCCCACCGGCGTCCCCACACGAGCGCGGCTCCGGTGAGGATCGCGACGATGAGGGCCGGCGTGCCGACCCGGAGGTAGGAGCGACCCAGGCTGCGGAAGAACGCCACCCGCGTGGGTCCCTCGAGCGTGGTGCCGGCGCTGCGGGCCACCACCCCGATGGCGACGTAACCACCCACCCAGATGCTCGCGGCCACGGCGAACGCGCTCAGCAGGAGCGCATGCCCGGTTTCGTCCATCGTCACTCCTCGTCCAACTCGCAATGCTGTTTGTCCAACTCACTGTTGTGGAAACCTTACTGCACGGAGCACGTGCACGGAGCGAGCGAGCGGCCGCCCCCAAGGGGACGGCCGCTCGGACAGCCTCGGCGACGACGTCGCGTCAGCCGGTGGCCTCGTCCCCACCCGAGGGCTGCTTCTGCGACTCGATGTCGGCACGCACCGCATCCATGTCGAGGCCCTTGACTCCCTCGATGACCTGCTCGAGCCCCTGCGCGGGCAGGGCGCCCGGCTGCGAGAAGACCAGGATGCCGTCGCGGAAGGCCATCAGGGTCGGGATCGAGGTGATGTTCGCGGCCGCCGCCAGGGCCTGCTCGGCCTCGGTGTCGACCTTGCCGAACACGATGTCGGAGTGCTGCTGCGACGCCTCCTCGAACACGGGCGCGAACCGCTTGCACGGTCCACACCACTCGGCCCAGAAGTCCACGAGGACGGTGCCGCCCTCGAGGATCGTCTTCTCGAAGTTCTGTGCTGTGAGCGTCGTGCTCGCCATCTAGTTCCACTCCCATCGGACCGCGACGCTCGCGGTCACCGTGTTCTCGCCCAGCTCCACGCCGGATGCCTTGGAGGCCGCCATCCGCTCGAACCGTGGCTGCGCTCCGCCACTCACAACGTCGCGCAGCCGCTGGACCTTCCCGAGGCGCCGGCCGGCCAGGGCGGCATACTGCTCCGCCTTGTGCCTGGCATCCGCGAAGGCGGCCTCGCGCGCCCGGACGAGCACCGGCTCGGGCTCGCCGATGTCGAGGCCGATGTGGTCGATCGTGAGGGCGTCGCCGGCCACGCCGGCGAAGGCGTCCACCAGGCTGTTGACGCGACTGGTCTCCCGTGTGGTGACCACCAGCGAGTGGTATGCCGTGTAGCCCACCACCCGGGTCCCGTCGGGGTCGTGGCGCGGGTGGACGCCGGTACCCGTGGTGCGCACGTCGCGGTCCTCGACGCCGTGGTCACGGGCAGCCTGCGCGATCGCGTGGGCCCGCTCGCCGGCGTCGCCGAGCGCCGCCGACACGGTGTCGCCATCGCAGCGGACTCCGGCGTGGATCCGCACGACGTCCGGGACCGCCGAGGCCGAGCCGGTGCCCGACAGCTCGATGTGATCCTTCATCAGCCCAGCCTAGGAGCAGCGGCGGAGACGTGGTGGGATGGACGGCGGACCACAGCAAGTCAGCAGGAAAGGGATTTCGTGGACACCGACCAGATCCGCAGGTACTGGGATGACCAGGCCTCGGAGTACGACACCTACCCCGACCACGGGCTGCTCGACTCCGACACCCGTGGGGCGTGGAAGGACCTGCTGCGGACCTGGCTGCCCACCACCCCGGCTCGGGTCGCCGACCTCGCCTGCGGCACCGGGACCATGTCGGTGCTCGCGGCTGAGCTCGGGCACCAGGTCAGCGGGATCGACCTGTCCGGCGAGATGGTCCAGCGCGCGAAGGCCAAGGCCGCGCCGTTCGGCGCGGCCGTCGAGGTCCACCAGGGCGACGCGAGCAACCCACCGCTCCAGCGCGGTGCGTTCGACGTGGTCCTCGCCCGCCACATCCTGTGGACGCTGCCGGACCCGACCGCTGCGCTGCGGCGCTGGGCGGCGCTGCTGCGCCCGGGCGGCCGGATGGTGCTCGTCGAGGGACGATGGGGCCTGGAGCCGGCGGGTGACAGGCCGGACCTGCCGTGGCGTTCCGGTGTGCCCTCGGAGGAGCTCGCGCAGGTGGTCCGTGAGCTGGTCGGGGAGCCCGTGGTCGTCCAGCTGGGTGACTCCGTCTACTGGGGCAAGGAGATCGAGCACGAGCGGTACCTGCTCAAGGCCGACCTGACCAAGGTCGGGCTCACCGGCATCAACCTGCCCGCGTGAACCGGCCGGCATGAAGCAGGGCCCGGCCCGCAGCGTCGTGACCCTCGGCTGGGTCTTCGCCGCGCTCGCGGTCCTGCTGGCGCCATGGACGGCCTACCTTGCCGTGACGCTGCCCTCCACGCACCAGGCGGCTCACTACGACCTCGCCTGGACCGGCTTCGACATCGGCCTCCTGGCGGCGCTCGCGCTCACTGGGTGGGCGGCGGTGCGGATCTCGAGATGGCTGCCGCCCCTCGCCGGCGGCACGGCGGCGATGCTCCTGGTCGACGGCTGGTTCGACACGGTCACCGCGTCGACGGCCGACGAGCGCTGGGTGGCGCTGGGCATGGCGGTGCTGGTGGAGGTACCCCTGGCCGGGCTGTGCTGCTGGCTGGCGGTGGACGGGCAGCAGCTCTTCGCTCGGCGGGTCCGGTTGTCGGTGCGCCGGCGCGACCGCCCGACCGCTTGACGCCCGGATCGGCAGTCGGCCACATATATCGGACCCGCATTCGGCGTACGGGCAGGTAATCGGGAGAATGCGGGTCATGACTGCCGTGCCCTCCGTGTCCAACTCCATCACCGTCCGGCTCACCTTGCCGGCCCGCGCCACAGCGGTGTCCGAGCTCACCGCGGTGATCGAGGCGAACGGCGGGGTCGTCACGGGCCTCGACGTGACCGCCTCTGGCCCGGACCGGCTGCGGGTCGACGTCACGGCCGCCGCCAGGGACACGGCGCACGCCGACGAGATCGTCGCCGCGATGCGCGGCGTGCACGGCGTGGAGATCGACAAGGTCTCCGACCGCACCTTCCTGGCCCACCTCGGGGGCAAGCTCAAGATCGAGTCCAAGGTGCCGATCCGCAACCGCGACGACCTGTCGCTGATCTACACCCCCGGGGTGGCGCGGGTGTGCATGGCCATCGCCGAGAACCCGCAGGACGCGCGCCGGCTCACCATCAA
The DNA here is from genome assembly GCA_025936615.1 of Pedococcus sp. The sequence continues at coordinate 9,790 of JAICSZ010000038.1, forward strand.
GCGCAACACGGTCGCGGTGGTCACCGACGGCTCCGCCGTGCTCGGCCTGGGCAACATCGGACCACTGGGCGCGCTGCCGGTGATGGAGGGCAAGGCGGCACTGTTCAAGCGGTTCGCCGACATCGATGCGTTCCCGATCTGCCTCGACACCCAGGACACCGAGGAGATCATCCGGACCGTGAAGGCGATTGCGCCTGTCTTCGCCGGGATCAACCTCGAGGACATCTCGGCGCCACGGTGCTTCGAGGTCGAGCGCCGGCTGCGGGACGAGCTCGACATCCCCGTCTTCCACGACGACCAGCACGGTACGGCGATCGTCACGCTGGCAGCGCTGATCAACGCGTTGCGCGTTGTGGACAAGAAGATCGGTGACATCAGCATCGTGATGTCCGGCGCGGGTGCAGCCGGTACGGCGATCCTCAAGCTGCTCATGGACGCGGGGGCGCGCGACGTGATCGTGTGCGACCGGCGGGGCGTCGTCTGCATCGAGCGCGAGGACCTGGCCGAGCGAGGTGGCGAGCTGACCTGGATCGCCGA
>JAICSZ010000476.1 GCA_025936615.1 Pedococcus sp.
ACCCGCGGCAGATCGATCGCGTCGGAGCGGCGGCGGGTCGACCGCACCCGACGACCCGACCCCGACACCTGCCCATCCGCCTGGACCGCCGCGGCGTCGTCGTGGAGCTCATCGGGCTCCTGGTCGGCGTCGTCCCCGTCGGCCTCGTGGTCGAGGGGGTCGTCGGTCAGGTGCCAGCCCTCGGCGCACTGCTGCATCCGTAGCCGCCGGGCCTTCTCGGCGCAGGGTGGGCAGATCGCTTCCCGGGTGGAGCCACACCGGATCGCCACGCGGGTCGTCTGGCCGGTCTGGCGGTCGGTGACGGTGCGCAACAGGGGCCGCACACACACCCCGGCGTCGGCGGCGTAGTCCCGCACCATCTCCGCGGTCACCGCGGCAGACATGCCCGGCGGGCAGGACGCCAGCCGGACGGTCATGCCGCTTCCCGATGCGTCTCGAGCTGCGCCGCGTCGACTGCCGGCTCAACTGGCGGCTGGTGGGTGGTGAGCGCCTGGAGCAGTTGATCGAGGACCGCTGCTACCGGGGTCCCGCTCTGCAGGAGTCGATAGCCGTGGCGGCGGTCGTTGACGGTGGTGCCGCCCCAGACGCCGTCCTCGGCCCACAGCAGCGCGACCGCCAAGCAGGACCGCCGGACCGGACACCGTCCACAGGTGCGGAACACCTGCGGTGCGGGGCGGCCGGAGTCGGCGGGGTACCAGCCGGCCGGGTCCGCCGACGCACACGCCGCCCGGGTCTGCCAGCGCCGCTGCACCACCCGAATCAGCTCGTCTCGTTGCGCTGGGGTGAGCCGCCGGGTCGGCCGCGGTGCCAGCGCCCGGAGCAGGAGAGCGACCGACCCGGAGGGCGCCGGCTGTCGCGGGGCCGGCACCGTGGGCTGGACGCTGTAGCCCTCGTAGTCACACGGCGTCTGGCGCAGTCTCATGCCGCCGCACCCCCCACCGGGCCCGCGGCGGGAATGCTGCGGTCGACGGTCAGCTCCCCGGCCGCGGTCGCCATCCGGGGTTGCGGCGCGTAGTCATGACACATCGTCGTGATGTGGAAGTCGTCGACCCAGCCGAACCGGACCCGGACCGGTTCCGCGCGACCGTCGATCCCGACGTAGCCGATCCCGGGCAGGGTCTCGGGGATCTGGTCACACCGTGCGCCGCGGTCCCGGGCACCTTGCCCGAGCACGAGGCCGACGTGCTCGGGTTCGGAGAGGCGGAGAGCGATGCGGGTGGGGAACAGGTCGCGGACGGTGAGGATCTCCTTGCGCGGGTCCTGCACCGCCCCTATCACGGTGACGCCGACGGCTCGGCCTTGGGACAGGAGCAGGGACAGGGCGGCGGCAATGCGGCGTTTGGCGTCTCGGTCGACCACGTAGGCGGTCAGCGAGGCGATCTCGTCGACCACGACCAGCAGCAGCGGCTCCTCCACCGTGGGGGTGTGCAGCCGGGTCCGGCCGCGCAGCATCGACTGGCGGCGCCGCATCACCGTCACGGCGTCCTCCAGGACGTGGGCGAACTCCAGCTCGTAGCCGTAGCCGTAGCCGGGTGTCTCGGATCCGTCGTCGGGGTCGCCGTAGACGAACCGGGCGAACAACCGCCGTCCGGGGGCGAGCTCCATTCCGCCCTTGGGGTCCAGGCACCACACGGTCACGTAGCCGTCGCGGATCGCCGGTCCGAGGGCGTGCAGGGTCGACCACACCACCGATCCCTTCCCCGACCCGGTGGCTCCGACGATCAGGACGTGGGTGCCCAGGAGCCGGAGCCGGTAGGTGGTGCCGTCCTCACACCGCGCCACCGGCAGCGCCGTCAGGTTGACCCGACCCGTCCGGTCGGACTCCGGGGCCAGCGGCGAGACAAGATCGGTGAGCGGGTCGGTGATCAGGAACCACAGCTCCAACCGCTGCCGGAGCGCACGTCCGTGGCCGTGTCGACTCGGACCGGTGAGGGTGTGGATGTGGCAGTCCTGGGCGCCGAAGGTCTGCGCCAACCGGGGCGCGACGCTGGTCCAGTCTTCGAGGACCTGGCCGGGCAGCATCCGCACCAGCACCCGGTCCACGCTCGGCG
>JAICSZ010000095.1 GCA_025936615.1 Pedococcus sp.
CGACTCCAGGACCCCAGGACGACCCACCCTTCTGAGGTCCGCAGTCAGGACCGTTGTCTCCCGGTTCGGTTCAGCAGTCGAAGACCGACCAGCAGATGTCGTTGCGCAGCCTCTGGTCGTCGAGTACGAGCTCGCGAACCGCCTCCGGCAGCTGGTCACGCTGCCACCGGCACTCGAGTCGCCCTGCATCATCGCTCTCGCCCGGCGCTGCGGCAGCTTGTGCCGCCTTGATCGCGTAGGCGGCCGCCCCGAGGTCATGGGCAGCGACGTGAGCAACGGCTCCGGCCTGGCCGGCGGCGTATGCAGCATGCCGTGCCGCCCCGCGCAGGTCCCGCGCCGCGCCCATGGCATGTCCGCCGGCCGCGCGAGCCTGCATCATGCTGACCTCACCGCGGACCCACGCGCGGGCGTGCTCGATTGCCTGACTCGCTCGAGGGTCTCCGGGCCGAGCCGACTCGAAGAGCTCGAGGACGTGCTCCGCGCACGTGGCGGCCCAGAGTGCCAGGAGGTGGTGATCCGCGTCCGTGAGGGTGCCGCCGCGGCGGATCGTCACGAGCCGAGCGTCCCGGACCTTCGGGAGGATCATGGTCGGCACTCCTTCAGGACCCGGTCGGCGGCTTCACCGCTCCACCCTCTGCCCACGCGAACAAGGCTAGACGCGTCGACCCATCACCCAGCGCCACTTGGCGATCCCCCGGTCGCGCTCGAACCCGAACGCCGCGAACAGGTCCTCCCCGGATAGTCCGCAAGGTCCACCAGACCCGCGGCGTAGGAGCCTGGGTCCTTGATGCTGGGCAGCTCAGCCGGGGGGCCGTACTGGCACGAGCCCACGCACTCCTCGCCGTCGTGGACGAGAAACTGGTGAACCGTCCCCTTGCGAACGTGCGCGCGCGCTCGGCATCCCAGCTCCTTCGCTGAAGGGGCAGCAGGGCGAAGAAGTACGCTCCCGGGGATGAGCCGAATCTTCACCGTCAGCTTCGCCTCGGTATACCCCCTCTATGTGACGAAGGTGGAGAAGAAGGGCCGCACGAAGGCTGAGCTGGACCAGGTCATCGAGTGGCTGACCGGCTTCGACCCGTCGGCCCTGAGCGCTCACCTGGCCGACGGCACGACCTTCGAGAAGTTCTTCGCCGATGCCCTCCTCAACCCGCACGCCTCGATGATCACCGGCGTGGTCTGCGGCGTGCGCGTCGAGGACATCGACGACCCGCTCATGCAGAAGATCCGCTACCTGGACAAGCTGGTCGACGAGCTCGCCAAGGGCAAGGCGATGGACAAGATCCTCAGGGCGTGAGTCCAGCGGCAGGGGCCGTCACAACTGCGTCAGCTCGGCCATGGCCTTGCGGATCCGGGCGAGCCGGTCACCGCCGACGGACTTCGCCTGAGCCAGTCGCGACCGTTCGGACACCGGCTCCACCACCTCGAGGTAGACCTTGACCTTGGGCTCGGTGCCGGACGGCCGCACGATGACCCTCGAGTCGTCCTCGAGGTACCAGCGGAGCCCGTCCGTCGGGGGCAGGGCGTCGCTGCCGACCGACAGGTCGTCGAGGCGCGCCACGCCGACGCCCGCAACGTCGGTGGGCGGCTCGTCCCGCAGCCGGCCCATGAGCGTGCCGATCTGCGCAAGGTCGTCGACCCGCACCGAGAACGAGTCGGTCGCATGGACGCCGTGCGCCACCGCGAGGTCGTCGAGCACGTCGAGCAGGGTGTCGCCCTGGGACTTCAGGACCGCGGCCATCTCCGCCATGAGCAGGCACGCACTGACCCCGTCCTTGTCGCGGACGCTGGCCGGGTCGACGCAGTACCCGAGCGCCTCCTCGTAGCCGTAGCGCAGCCCCTCGACGCGTGAGATCCACTTGAAGCCTGTCAGGGTCTCCTCGTGGCGCACCCCCGCCTCGGCGGCCATGGCTGCGAGCAGCCGCGACGACACGATCGAGTTGGCGAACACGGCGCCCGGTTCGACCCCCCTCGCGAGGATGTGTGCGCCGAGCAGCGCCCCGACCTCGTCGCCGCGCAGCATCCGCCAGTCGCCGTCCTCCTTGACGGCCACCGCGCAACGGTCCGCGTCGGGGTCGTTGGCGAGCACGATGTCCGGGTTCGTCTCCCGGGCCAGCGCCAGGGCCGCGTCGATGGCGCCCGGCTCCTCGGGGTTCGGGAACGACACGCTCGGGAAGGCCGGGTCCGGCTCGGACTGGCTCGGAACCGTTGTGGGAGAGGGGAAGCCGGCCCGCTCGAACACGCTGACCACCGTCTCGCTGCCGACCCCGTGCAGGGCCGTGTGCACGACGGTGAGGTCACGTGGCGTGTCCGGCGACACCACGGCGACGCAGGCGTCGAGGTACGCCTCCACCACCTCGTCACCGAGGGTGTGCCAGCCGTCATCGGCGAGCGGCACCTCGCGCACTGCTTCCACCCGGGCGATCTCACGCGCGATGGCGGCGTCTGCGGGTGGCACGATCTGTGACCCGTCACCGAGGTAGACCTTGTAGCCGTTGTCCTGCGGCGGGTTGTGGCTGGCAGTCACCATGACGCCGGCGTCGGCACCGAGGTGCCGGACCGCGAACGCCAGCACCGGCGTCGGCAACGTTCGCGGCATCACGGAGGCCCCACCCCCCGCTCCGACCGTGACGGCTGCGGTGTCGTGCGCGAAGACGTCGGAGTTGTGGCGGGCGTCGAAGCCCACCACCACGAAGGGGTCCGGTTCGGACTTCTTCAGGTATGCCGCGAGGCCGGCTGCCGCGCGGATGACCACTGCGCGGTTCATCCGGTTCGGACCGGCGCCGAGGGCCCCGCGCAGCCCGGCCGTCCCGAACTCGAGCATCCCCGAGAACCGGTCGGCCAGGTCGGCCAGTGCGTCCTGGTCGCCCTCCTTGGCCCTCGCGATCAGGCCGCCGAGCTCGACCCTGGTCGCGTGGTCCGGGTCGTCGTCGACCCACGCCTGCGCGGCCTGGACGAGCTCGGCCTGGTCCGCATCCGCGCTGGGAGGCGTGGTGTCACCGCGGCCGTGCCGCGCGGCATACGTCATGTCGTGCTCCCCTCAGATCTTGGCGACCACGGCTGCGAGCAGCCGCCCGCAGCGCTCCGCCGCCGCCTGCCCTGCCTCGATGACCTCCTGGTGTGACAGGGGCACGTCGCTGATGCCGGCGGCCGGGTTGGTGACCAGCGAGATGCCCAGCACCTCCAGCCCAGCCTGGCGGGCCGCGATCGCCTCGAACGCGGTCGACATGCCGACCAGGTCACCGCCGATCACCTGCGCCATGCGCACCTCTGCCGGTGTCTCGTAGTGCGGCCCACGGAACTGCACGTACACGCCCTCGGGCAGGTCGGGGTCGACCTCGTGGGCGACGGCCCGCAGGCGCGGGGAGTACAGGTCGGTGAGGTCGACGAAGTTGGGACCCTCGATGGGGGAGTCGGCGGTCAGGTTGATGTGGTCGCGCATCAGCACCACGGTTCCCGCACCCCACTCCGGTCGCAGGCCGCCGCAGCCGTTGGTGAGCACGATCGTCGTGCAGCCCAGGGCTGCCGCCGTGCGGACCGTGTGCACGACGGCCCGCGCCCCGTGCCCCTCGTAGTAGTGCGTGCGGGTGCCGAAGACGAGCGCCCGGCGGCCGGTGTCGCCGATCGCGACCGAGCGCATGGTGCCCGAGTGCCCGGCGACCGCGGCCTTGCGGAAACCGGGGACCTCGTCGTTGGGGATGGTCGCCATGGTCTCGCCGACCAGCTCGGCAGTCTGGCCCCAGCCGGAGCCGAGGACGAGCGCGACGTCGTGTGGCGCGCCGCCGGTGCGTTCGCAGATCACCTCAGCCGCGGCCCGCGCCACGTCGAAGGGATCGGTTGCCGGGTCCGACAGGTCGGGGATCGCGTGGCTCGGTTGGGTCACGCGGGCAGCGTACCGGCGGGCGTGCCCTCCCGGGTCATCACCGATGATCACAGGACGGCGTGGCACGATGCCGCGCGTGGCACGCAGCGAGACCCATGGGCACGGAGCCGGCAGGCCGGCATACCCCCGCCGTCTGTTCCTCGGCGCCGCGGGACTTGCCGTCGGTGCACTGGCCGGGTGCGCCACCGATGGTGATCGCGCAGCGGCACCCACGTCGGGCCCCGAGGCCGCCACGACCCGGCCCACGACACCCAGTCCAACGACCACCCGGACGGCCCAGCAGGGCGGCGCGACCGCAAGGCCCGGCATCCTTGCCACCACCGGCCCCGACATCGTGCACGGCCCGCGCACGAGGCAGGAGGTGGCCCTCACCTTCCACGGACAGGGCCCGGCCGGGCTGACCCACGGCGTGCTGGAGGAGTGCGCCAAGTCCGGCGCGGTGGTCACGGTCTTCGCGGTGGGGACCTGGCTCGCAGGCGACCCGGCGCTCGGCCGCGCCGTGGTCAAGGCGGGGCACGAGCTGGGCAACCACACGTGGAGCCACCAGCAGATGCGCCAGCTCGGCGCAGCCGTGGCCGACCACGAGGTGGCGCGCGGCGCGCAGGCGCTGCGCGCGGCGGTCGGGACCTCCGGTTGGTGGTTCCGTCCTTCGGGAACCCAGCGCAGCACGGCGCGGATCCGTACCGCGGCAGCCCTTTCGGGGTACAACCGGTGTGTGTCCTACGACGTCGACCCCGAGGACTACCTGGACCCCGGCGCGGAGCTGGTGCGGACCCGGACGCGCCGGGCGGTGCGTGCAGGCTCGGTCGTGAGCCTGCACCTCGGCCACCCCGGCACGGTGGAGGCGCTGCCCGGGATCCTCGCCGACCTGTCCTCCATGGGGCTGCGTCCCGTCTCGCTGTCGACCCTGGTGCGGGACTGAACGCGGATGGGCAGGGGGCTGGGTGCGTGGGTGCCCGAGCGCGGGGCAGCCAAGGGCCGCGCCGGTGTGGTGGCGGGTGTGTTCGCCTGCGCCGCAATGGCCCTCGGCGGCTGCTCCGGTGCGCCTTCGGCTCCCGCTGAGGTGCCCGCGGCGCAGCCCTCATCGGCCAGCCCCACGGAGTCGCCCAGCACGGCGCCGACTGCGGCGACGGACGTGTATGCCGCGGACTCGGCCAACGCGTTGACTGGCGCCGCCCGCGCCGCCAAGCCGCTGGTCTACGTCCCCAACGGGGTCGCCGACACCGTGCAGGTGATCGACCCGTCCACCTACCGCGTCCTGGGCCGCTTCACGACGGGTCGCGAGCCCCAGCACGTGGTGCCGTCCTGGGACCTCAAGACGTTGTGGGTCAACGACGACCTCGGGAACGACCTCATCCCCATCGACCCGCGGACCGGACGTCACGGCAAGCCCGTGGCGGTGCAGGACCCGTACAACCTGTACTTCACCCCCGACGGGGCGCACGCGCTGGTGATGGCGGAACGGATGAACCGCATCGACGTGCGGGACCCGCACACCATGAAGCTCCAGCGTTCGCTGTCCGTGCCCTGCCACGGCGTCAACCACGCCGACTACTCCGCCGACCTGTCGTTCTTCGTGGCCTCCTGCGAGTTCAGCGGCAAGCTGGTCGTGGTCGACAAGGAGGCCACCAAGGTCCTCGAGGTCATCGACCTCAACAAGGTCAAGACCCCGGGCGCCACCTCGCCCGAGAAGGCAATCCACATGCAGGGCAGCCCGAAGCAGGGTCTGCGACCGGGCGCGTCCGCCATGCCACAGGACGTGCGCCTGACGCCCGACGGGAAGCACTTCGTCGTCGCCGACATGCTGCGCAACGGCGTGTGGGTGGTCGACGCGACGACACTCAAGGTTGACCGGTTCGTGCGCACCGGGATGGGCGCGCACGGGATCTACCCGTCCCGCGACGCCCGGCGACTGTTCGTGTCGAACCGCGACGAGGGCACCGTCTCCGTCCTCGACGCCACGACCCTCACCAAGCTGGCGCTGTGGACCATCCCCGGTGGCGGGTCGCCGGACATGGGCGGCGTCACGGCCGACGGGCACGAGCTGTGGCTGAGCGGACGATACGACTCCGTCGTGTACGTGTTCGACACCTCGACGGGGAAGGTCAGCCACCGCATCCCTGTCGACGCGGGGCCGCACGGCCTGTGCGTGTGGCCGCAGCCAGGCCGGTTCTCACTGGGGCACACGGGCAACCTGCGCTGAGGGCGCTGGCCGCCTCGGTGGTTGGATGGTCCCCGTGAGTGCGAAGTCATCCTCGGTGGTCATCCTCGGCGGCGGGCCGGGCGGGTACGAAGCCGCCCTGGTCGCAGTACACCTGGGTGCCTCGGTCACCGTGGTCGACCGCGACGGCATTGGCGGCGCCGCGGTGCTCACCGACTGCGTCCCGTCCAAGACGCTCATCTCGACCGCCGACTTCATGTCGCAGTTCGACACCGCGGCGGACCTCGGGGTGCACCTGGAGGACCACGAAGGCGATGAGGTGTCCGACTCGGTGGCGGAGCTGACCGCCGTCAACCGTCGCATCCTGGCGCTCGCAGCGGCCCAGTCGCGCGACATCGGCCATCGGCTGGTGGCGGACCGAGTCACCATCGTGGTCGGCACCGGTCGGCTCGTCGCACCCGGCGAGGTCGAGGTGACCGGGTCGGACGGTGTCTCGCAGCGGCTCACGGCGGACGTCGTCCTCGTCGCCACGGGTGCGAGCCCGCGGACCAGCGACAGCGCCCGGCCGGACGGTGAGCGGATCCTCACCTGGCAGCAGCTCTACTCGCTGCCGGAGCTGCCCGAGCAGTTGGTGGTCGTGGGCTCGGGTGTCACCGGTGCCGAGCTCGCCCAGGCCTACCTGGGTCTCGGGTCGCAGGTGACGCTGGTGTCCTCCCGCGACCGCGTCCTGCCCGGTGAGGACGCCGACGCCGCAACCGTGATCGAGGACGTCTTCCGCAAGCGAGGCATGGAGGTGCTCGGCCGGTCCCGCATGGAGTCGGTGACGCGCACCGGTGACGCAGTGCGTGTTCGGCTCGTGGACGGTCGCGAGATCGAGGGCAGCCACGCGCTGCTGGCGATCGGTTCGGTTCCCCAGACCACGGGTGTCGGGCTCGAGGAGACCGGGGTGGCGCTCACCGAGTCCGGCCACATCCAGGTCGACCGGGTATCGCGGACCTCGGTCCGAGGTGTGTACGCAGCGGGCGACTGCACCGGAGTCCTGGCGCTGGCCTCCGTCGCCGCGATGCAGGGGCGGATCGCGATGGCGCACGCGTTGGGGGATGCCGTCACCCCCCTCAACCTCCGCGCCGTGTCCGCCAACATCTTCACCGACCCGGAGATCGCGACCGTGGGTTACTCGCAGAAGGACGTCGACGAGGGACGGGTCGACGCAACCTCCGTGATGCTGCCGTTGTCCACGAACCCCCGAGCCAAGATGCAGGGGATCACGGAGGGGTTCGTGAAGCTGTTCGCGCGCCGCGGCGTCGGGACGGTTGTCGGGGGAGTCGTGGTGGCGCCGCGGGCGTCCGAGCTGATCTACCCGGTGACGCTTGCCGTCCAGCACGGGCTGAGCGTCGACCAGCTGGCGGGGACCTTCACGGTCTACCCGTCGCTGTC
>JAICSZ010000508.1 GCA_025936615.1 Pedococcus sp.
ACGACCAGGTCGAGGCCATGACGATGGGCGACCGGGTGGCGGTCCTCAAGGACGGCATCCTCATGCAGTGCGACACCCCGCGACAGATGTACGACCACCCGAACAACGTGTTCGTCGCCGGCTTCATCGGCTCGCCGGCCATGAACCTGCTCGACGTCGACGTGTCCGACGGTGCCGTCCAGGTCGGCGGCTCCCACATCCCGGTCGAGCGGGCGCGACTGGACGCGTCCTCGGGCAAGCAGGTCACCCTCGGTGTCCGGCCCGAGGACCTCGAGCTCACCGGTGACGGCCAGGGCATCCCCGTGACGGTGGACGTCGTCGAGGAGCTCGGTGCCGACGCCTACATCTACGGCTCGACGAAGGCCAAGCAGCACGCCGACTTCGACGAGTCCGGCGCCGAGAACCCCGAGCGGCCGTTCATCGCCCGCGTCGACGGCCGCAAGCCGCCACAGAAGGGCGAGACCGTCTACCTGACGCCCAAGCCGGGCCACATCCACCTGTTCGACGCGGACTCCGGCGAGCGCCTCGGCGACTGAGCACCGCTTGTATGCCGCGTGGCCGGCGCCCCTCCGTGGGTGCCGGCCACGCGCGTGTCTGGGAGCATGAACCCGTGGCTCTGCAGATCACCGCGGCCCGGCCCGACCCGGCGCTGCTCGACCTGCCGTGGGAGCTGCCGCTGGAGACGTGGCCGCCGGAGGTGCTGGCGGCGCTGCCGCGCGGCATCTCGCGGCACGTGGTCCGGTTCGTCAAGCTCTCCGGCCGGGTCCTGGCGGTCAAGGAGATCAAGGAGGAGCTGGCCACCCGCGAGTTCCAGATGCTGCGGATGCTCGACCGGCTCGACCTCCCGGTGGTGGTGCCGTTCGGGGTGGCGAGCGGCCGGGTCGCCGCTGACGGCACGCCCCTGGACGCCTGCCTGATCACCCGGCACCTGCAGTTCTCCCTGCCTTACCGCGCACTGTTCAGCCAGACCCTGCGACCGGGCACCGAGACCCGGCTCGTGGACGCCTTGGCCGTGCTCCTCGTGCGGCTGCACCTCGCCGGGTTCTGGTGGGGTGACGTCTCGCTGTCCAACACCTTGTTCCGACGCGACGCAGGTGCGTTCGCGGCATACCTCGTGGACGCCGAGACCGGCGAGCTGCACCAGACGCTCACCGACGGGCAGCGCGAGCACGACCTCGACATCGCCCGGGTCAACATCGCCGGGGAGCTGATGGACCTCGAAGCCGGCGGCCTCCTCGAGGCGGGGACCGACGCCATCGAGGTGTCGAACCAGATCGTCACCCGCTACACCGAGCTGTGGGGAGAGCTGACCAGCCTCGAGCGGTTCGAGCGTGGCGACCGCTGGCGGGTGGACGAGCGGATCCGACGGCTCAACGAGCTCGGCTTCGACGTCGGCGAGCTGGCGATCTCCACCGACCTGGACGGCACCCAGATCCAGATCCAGCCCAAGGTGGTCGACGCCGGGCACCACTCACGGCGGCTGCTGCGCCTCACCGGCCTGGACACCGAGGAGAACCAGGCCCGGCGGCTGCTCAGCGACCTCGAGAGCTGGATGGCCACCCAGGACGACTACGCCCCGGGCGACCCCCTCGCGGCCCGCCCGGAGGTGCTGGCGCACCGCTGGGTGCGGGAC
>JAICSZ010000004.1 GCA_025936615.1 Pedococcus sp.
GCCGTCGGTGAGGGCGATCACGGTCAGGAGCACGGTGAGGACCACGCCAGTGACCAGCCGGGCACCGGTGACGACGCCCGTCACAGCGCGCTGGGTGAGGTCGGCCCGGTGGGCGGTGAGCTCCTCGACGATCTGGCCGCGGACCTGCTCGAGGGTGCTGCTGCGCACCGGGAGGCGGCTCACCGAGTCGCCGAGCTGGGCGGCCAGGTCGCCCGACTGCGCGATGGCCTGGTCCACGACCCAGGTCACGACGACACTGATGACGGCCAGCGCCGCCACCGCCACGGCGAGCGTGGCCAGCAGGCGCGGGACGCGGTGGTCGCGCAGCTCGGCCACTGCCGGCCACAGCAGGGCGCACAACAGGATGGTTGCCGCCAACGGCAGGGTCACCAGCTCGAGCCGCAGGAAGGCCTGCAGCAGCAGCCAGCAGGCTGCGAGGACCAGCAGGAGCCGCCACGCCCACCCGGCCAGGTCGGACAGGAGTGGGGGCACAGGGAGCCTGCCCCCGTGGCGGCGCCGCGGTCTCACGACTGCGTTGCTACCCCTGCGCAGGCGGCGACAACCCGCAGCCCGCTGGTCGCCTCAGTGCGTCGGGTGGCCCCAGGCGAGGACATAGCCACCGTGCTTCATCGCGCGTCGGAACCACAGCAGCGAGGCGACCAGACCGGTCGCGAACAACGGGGCGGAGGCGGCCGAGGAGATCGGCACCGACTGGGTGGTCGGCATGGTCAGCAGCATGCCCAGCGTGATGCTGGCGTTGCCCAGCAGGACGGCCCCCCACAGCAGCGACAGGCGCTGGAACAGCCGGCGCATGTGCTGGCTGGCCGCCACCTGGGGAGGCATCGGGCAGAAGTCGGCGGCGAGACGCGCGATCAGCGGCTGCTCGAGCCGGACCGTCAGCAGCAGCGCCCCGGCGAACAGGTACGTGGTGAGCGTCGGTTGCAGGAAGTACACGGCAGCAGACCCCGACCACTCGGTGAGCCCGATCCGCAACAGCGCGAACACGGTCCCCACCACGAGCAGCACCGGTGGTCGGCGGCGCATCACCACCCGGGCGAGCAGGGCACAAACCGCCCAGGCCGTAGCGGCCAGCAGGGCCGGCTGGAGCCCGACCACCAGCATGACGAGGTAGAACAGAGCAAGCGGCGCGAGCACCGACTCGCCCATGTCCAGCGCCACCCGCGTGAAGAGCCGGCGACGTGAGGGCAGCGGGAGCAGCTGGGACGGTGTGGCAAAGTCGTGGTGCATTGCTCGGACAGGGTAGCCCAGGTGGCTGTGGCCGGGCGCCGGTTCGGAGGTGGTCGTGGACGAGACAGGAAGCCAGCCGACGCAGGAGCAGCTCGCGATGCTCTTCACCTTCCGCCGGGCCGTCCTGGCGTTCCTCAAGTGGAGCGAGCACCGGTTGCGCAGGATCGGCCTCACCCCGCAGCAGTACGTCCTGCTGCTCGCCGTGCGCGTGGCGCCCGAGCCGCCTCGGGTGGGCATGCTGGCGGATGAGCTGCTGATCGCCGGCAACAGTGCGCTCGAGCTGGTGGGTCGGGCCGAGGCGCTCGGGCTGGTGCGCCGTGACCGGGACCCCGCCGACCAGCGTGCCGTGCGGGTCTCCCTGACCGAGCAGGGCGAGGCACTGATCGGCGAGCTCGCGGCCGACCACCTCGCCGAGCTCGAGCGCGCCGCCCTGGCCCTGGGCATCACCGAGGAGTTCCTCGGCGCCCTCGCCGCCGCATACCTGCCGGCGTCCTCGGAGACAGGGCAAGAAAATTCGTCCTGAGGGTGCATCCTTTTCGGCGCGTCGGGTTAACAATCGAAAGGAGAAAGGATCGTAACCCGACATATTGTGGAGGCGCATGGGGATGACCCTCCTGCACAACCTGCGAGGCCCTTCGGACCTACGGTCGCTCAACCCAGGACAGCTCGACGTCCTCGCAGCGGAGGTGCGCACGTTTCTCGTGGCCTCCGTGTGCCGGACGGGGGGCCACCTCGGCCCCAACCTCGGCGTGGTGGAGCTGACCATCGCCCTGCACCGGGCGTTCGAGTCGCCACGGACGCCGATCGTGTTCGACACCGGCCACCAGGCGTACGTCCACAAGCTGCTCACCGGCCGGCTCGGGGCCTTCGCCTCGCTGCGCCGCGCCGACGGGCTGTCCGGCTACCCACGTCGGGACGAGTCGCCCCACGACCTGGTCGAGAACTCGCACGCCTCGACCGCCCTGGCGTACGCCGACGGGCTGAGCCGGGCGCGTGCGGCCCGGGGCGAGGAGGGTCCGGTCGTCGCGGTCGTCGGCGACGGGGCCCTCACCGGCGGGCTCGCCTGGGAGGCGCTGAACAACCTCGGTGTCTCGGCTCGGCCCGTGGTGGTCGTGGTCAACGACAACGGGCGCAGCTACGCGCCGACGGCCGGCGGCCTGCCCCGTCACCTGGGCAGACTGGCCGACCGGGCCGGGTACGACGAGCTGCTGGACCGGCTCGGTGGTGCCGGCTCCGCCGGCCCAAGCGCGCTGGGGCCGTCGCTGTTCGAGTCGCTCGGCCTCGGCTACCTCGGGCCGGTCGACGGCCACGACGTGGCGGCCCTGGAGGCCGCCTTTGCCCGGGCCGTCGCGATGCAGCGACCGGTCGCGGTCCACTGCCTCACCCACAAGGGGCTCGGCTACTGGCCCGCGGAGCACGACGAGGCCGACCGGCTCCACTCGATCGGGATCGTCGAGCCGAGCACCGGCCGCCCTGCGCGTCCGGCCACGCCGACCTGGACGACAGTGTTCGGGTCCGCCATCGCCGAGCTCGCGGACCACAGGCCGGACCTCGTGGCAGTCAGTGCCGCCATGGTCGGCCCCACAGGTCTTGGGGAGCTCGCACACCGGTTCCCCGACCGCTGCGTCGACGTGGGGATCGCCGAGCAGGAGGCCGTGACGAGTGCCGCCGGCATGGCCATGGGCGGCCTGCACCCTGTGGTCGCCGTCTACTCCAGCTTCCTCGGGCGCGCGTTCGACCAGACCCTGATGGACGTCTCCCTGCACCGGCTGCCGGTCACGTTCGTCCTCGACCGTGCAGGGGTCACCGGGCCCGACGGCCCCAGCCACCATGGGATCTGGGACCTTGCGGTGCTCGGGATCGTGCCCGGCATGCGGGTCGCGGCACCACGCGACCCGGCCACCCTGGTCGAGGAGCTCCAGGAAGCGGTCGCCGAGTCAGGTGGGCCTACCGCCCTGCGGTTCCCCAAGGCCGCCGCAGGGCCGGACCTGCCGGCGGTCGGCCACTGGGAGGGCCTGGACCTGCTGTGGCGCTCGCCCGCGCCGGCGGTCCTGCTCCTGGGCGTCGGAGTCATGGCCGGCCAGGCACTGGAGGCCGCCCGCCAGCTGGAGGCCCGGGGAGTGGGCTGCACCGTGGTCGACCCGCGGTGGGTGCTGCCGGTCAGCCCGGCCCTGGTCGACCTTGCCAGCTGCCACCGCCTCGTCGTGACCGCCGAGGACGGGGTGCGCACCGCTGGGGTGGGAACCCGCCTCGCCCAGCGCCTCACGGAGTCCGGTGCGACGTCGCGCGTGCGGGTGCTCGGCCTCCCGGACGACTTCCTGCCACAGGGCAGCCGCCGCGACCTGCTGGCCCGGCACGGCCTCGACGCGGGGGGGCTCGTGCAGGCCGTCCACGCCGGGCTCGCGCACGACGACGTCGTCGGCGTACGGCGCCTGCCGGAGCGGGTGGCCGGATGAGGGAGAACTTCCCTGTGGCGCTGCGGGTGCTGCCCGCAGACGTGCGGGCCCAGCTCGTCGCGACGTACCGGTTCGCCCGGCACGTCGACGACCTCGGCGACGAGGCGCCGGGCAACCGGGTGGCGCTGCTCCAGGCGGTCGCCGAGGACGTGCACACCTTGTATGCCGGGGGCACGCCACACGATGCCCCGGTCGCTGGCATGCGCGTCGTCACCGAGGGCGCGGCGGTGCCGCAGGAGACACTGCTGCGCCTGGTCGAGGCCAACCTGCGCGACCAGGAGGTGGTCCGCTACCAGACCTTCGACGAGCTGCTCGACTACTGCCGGCTGTCGGCGAACCCCGTGGGGGAGATCGTGCTCCACGTCTTCGGTGTCGCCACGCCCGAGCGCGTCGCGCTGTCCGACCGCGTCTGCACCGCCCTGCAGCTGCTCGAGCACTGGCAGGACGTCCGGGAGGACCACCAGCGTGGCCGGGTGTACCTGCCCAAGGTGGACCAGCAGCGGTTCGGCGTCGACGAGACCGACCTCGGTGCCGCCACTGCCGGCCCTGCGCTGCGCGCGCTGGTCGCCTTCGAGACCGAGCGCGCCGCGGCCTGGCTGGGTGCCGGGGCGCCGCTGGTGTCCACCCTGCGGGGCTGGGCGAGGGTCGCCGTGTCGGGCTACGTCGCCGGTGGGCGAGCGGCAGCAACCCGGCTGCGCCGGGCCGGCTACGACCCGCTCGGTGGCGACGTGCGCACCACTCCCGCCGGCGTGGCCCGGGCCTGGGCCGAGGCAACGGTGAGGTGGGCAGGATGAGGGTCGAGGCGGCATACGCCGCTTGCGAGGACATCACGAGGCACGAGGCCCGCAACTTCGCCTACGGCATCCGGCTGCTGCCCCGTGAGCGGCGGCGGGCCATGTCGGCGGTGTACGCGACGGCGCGCCGCATCGACGAGATCGGTGACGGGGACCTGCCACCGGCCGAGAAGACCGCCCTCCTGCAGGCCGCTCGCACCACCCTGCACCACCTGGGCGAGGATGGCGCCTCCGAAGCCCTCGACCCGGTGCTGGTCGCGCTGTCGGACGCCAGCCGGCACCTGCCCATCCCGCTCGACGCCTTCGACGACCTCATCGACGGGTGCGAGGCGGATGTTGCCGGGCGGACCTACGCCACCATCGAGGAGGTGGTCGGCTACTGCCGGTGCGTCGCCGGCTCGATCGGGCGGCTGTCGCTGGGCGTCTACGACCCGCCGGACCGGCCCCGCGCGTTGCCCCTCGCGGACGCGCTCGGGGTCGCCCTCCAGCTCACCAACATCCTGCGCGACCTGCGTGAGGACCGGCTGGCCGGGCGCGTGTACCTGCCGTCCAGCGACCTGCGCCGGTTCGGGTGCCGCCTCGACGTGGACGCCTCCGGCGACCTCGACGACCCGCCCGACGCCTTTGCCGCCCTGGTGCGGTTCGAGGCCGACCGCGCCGAGGAGTGGTACGCCCGCGGGCTCGCACTGCTGCCCCTGCTCGACTGGCGCAGCGCCGCCTGCACCGCCGCGATGGCCGGCATCTACCACCGGCTGCTCGCCCACATCGCGGCCGACCCGGAGCAGGTGAGGTCGCGCCGGCTCTCGCTCTCGGGCGCCACCAAGGCCGCCGTCGCGGCGCGTGCCCTCACCAGGAGGACGGCATGACTCCGGCTCCGGTCGTCGTGGTCGGCGGCGGGCTCGCGGGCAGCGCTGCGGCGCTGCGCCTCAGCGAGGCCGGGGAGCGCGTCGTCCTCGTCGAGGCGCGCGGCCGCCTCGGGGGGCGGGCCTGCTCCGGGGCGCGCCACGGCCACCCCGTCGACACCGGCGCCCACGTCGCCCTGCGGTGCTACGCGGCATACCTCGGGTTCCTCGAGCGGGTCGGCAGCGCGCACCTGCTGCCTGTGCGCGACAGGCTCGACATCCCCGTCATCGTCCGTGGACGCACGAGCCACCTCACGCGAGCGTGGCCACTGCGGTATGCCGCGTTGTCCCCTGGCGAGTGCGTCCGCGCCGTCGCGGCAGGGCTGGCGCTGCGTCGCGTCGACCCGACCGACCCGGCGAGCGACGCGGAGTCCTTCGGTCACTGGCTGGACCGGCACGGGCAGGACCAGCGGGCCGTACGCCGGCTCTGGGGGCTGCTCGGCCTCCCGGCGCTCAACCTCGAGCCTGGGGAGGCGTCGCTCGCCATGGCAGCCAAGGTGTTCCGCACCGCGCTGTTCGAGGATGCCGACGCCGCCGACCTCGGCGTGCCGGTGGCGCCGCTGGGTGCGCTGCACGACGCCCCGGTCCGGATGACCCTGCAGGGCCTCGGCGTGGAGCTGCGGACCAACGCCCGGGTGTTGGCCCTGGACCGGGTGCGCGACGGGCTCCTGGTGTCGCTGCGCGACCGCAACGGATCCGGGGCAGTGCAGCTTCGGGCCAGCGGCGTCGTGCTGGCCGTCCCGCACCAGGAGGCGGCCGAGCTGGTCCCCTCGGCCGCGTGCCCGGAGCGCGACCGCTGGGTGGAGCTGGGTTCCTCGCCCATCGTCAACACCCACCTGCTCCTGGACCGGCCGGTGCTGCACGAGCCGCTGGCCGCGACCCCGGACAGCGAGCTGCAGTGGCTGTTCGACCGCACCACCGCGGCCGGTCACCGCGGGCAGTACCTCGTGAGCTCGGTCTCGGCGGCGGGCCCCCTGATCGGTATACCGGCCGGCACCCTGGTCGAGCGCCAGGTGGACGCGTTGCGGCGGCTGCTGCCGGCCGCCCGCGGGGCCCGCGTCGTGGACGCCTTCGTGACCCGTGAACCGGCAGCCACCTTCCGGGCCGCGCCGGGGACGGCACGCCTGCGTCCCGGACCGACGACCCTCTGGCCGCAGCTCGTGCTCGCGGGTGCCTGGACCGACACCGGCTGGCCGGACACCCTCGAGGGCGCGGTGCGCAGCGGTCTGACCGCCGCCTCGAGCCTCGTGAGGTGTCGTGCCGCCGACGCTCGCCAACTGGCCCCCGGGGGCCGGCGATGACCGCCGTCGCCACCGATGCCCTGGCCCTGGCCCGGTCGGAGGTCCGGTCCGGGCTACGGCACTGCCTGGACCGTCTCGACCCGCGAATGCGGCTGGTCTGCGGCTACCACCTCGGGTTCTGGGACGCCGAGGGCCGACCCACGGAGGGCGGCGGCAAGGGGGTGCGCCCCGAGCTGGTCCTGCTGACGACCCGGGCGGTGGGCGCCGATCCCTGTACGGCCGTGCCCGCGGCCGTTGCCGTCGAGCTGGTGCACAACGTCTCGCTGGTCCACGACGACGTGATGGACGGCGACACCCGCCGCCGGCACCAGCCGACGGTCTGGTCGGTGTTCGGGGTCTCGACCGCGTTCCTCGCCGGCGACGCCCTCCTCGGGCTCGCCGAGGAGGTGCTGGCCGGTGCGCGTTCGCCCAACGTCGGCGTCGCCGTGCGCGCGTTGTCGGCGACGGCCCGCAGGCTCATCGCCGGGCAGGTGGCGGACCTGGCGTTCGAGGAGCGCCACGACGTCGACCTGGCGGAGTGCCTGCGGATGGAGGCCGACAAGACGGGGGCGCTGCTGGCCTGCGCCTGCTCCCTGGGACCGGTGCTCGCCGACGCTCCCGCCGCCCTCGCGACGGCGCTCGCGGACTTCGGCGAGCGGGTGGGGGTGGCGTTCCAGCTGCAGGACGACCTGCTCGGCGTCTGGGGAGAGCCTGCCGTCACCGGCAAGCCGGTCCTATCCGACCTGCGCGCCCGGAAGAAGTCGGCGCCGGTGGTCGCGGCGCTCACCTCCGGCACGACGGCCGGGGTACGGCTCGGCCGGCTCTACGCCCAGCCAGGGGCGCTGTCCGAGGAGGACCTCGTCGAGGCAGCGAGCCTGGTCGAGGCCGCTGGCGGACGGGACTGGGCGCTTCACCGCGCCACTGAGGAGCTCGACGCCGCACTGGGTGTGTTGGCGGAGAGCGTGCCGGACCCCACCCTCGCCGACCCGCTCCGCGACCTCGCCCACCGCCTCGCCGGCAGGGACCACTGAGGAGGTGACCCGATGACACCCGAGCCGACCACGCTGGACACGACGCCCGATGCCGACGCCGCGACCCGCGCCGCCCTCGATCGTGCCGTGCATCACCTGCGCAGCCTGCAGCACGAGGACGGCTGGTGGCAGGGCGAGCTCGAGACGAACGTGACCATGGACGCCGAGGACCTGTTGATGCGCGAGTTCCTCGGGACGCGGACCGACGCCCAGACCGAGGAGTCGGCACGGTGGATCCGCAGCCAGCAGCAGGCCGACGGCTCCTGGTCCAACTTCCACGGCGGACCGCCCGAGCTGTCCACGACCGTCGAGGCCTACCTCGCCCTGCGCCTGGCGGGCGACCCACCAGGGCTGCCCCACATGGCCGCGGCCCGCCGCTCGGTGCTGGCCGGCGGGGGCCTGGAGGCCAGCCGCGTCTTCACCCGCATCTGGCTCGCGCTGTTCGGCCTGTGGGAGTGGTCGCGACTTCCGGCCGTGCCGGTCGAGCACATCCTGCTGCCCCGGTGGGTGCCGCTCAACGTCTACGACTTCGCCTGCTGGGCGCGGCAGACCCTGGTGCCCATCTCCGTGCTCGCCTCCCTCCGCCCACGGCGCGACCTCGGTTTCCGGCTCGACGAGCTGTCTGCCGGCGGGTCGACGGCAAACCGGCCCGGCCTCCCCCGGTCCGGCTGGGACGTGGCGTTCCGGGTGCTCGACGGCGTCCTGCACCTGCTCGAGCGGCACCGTTGGACGCCGTTACGTGCCCGGGGGCTGCGTCGCGCCGAGGAGTGGGTCCTCGAGCGGCAAGAGGCCGACGGGTCCTGGGGCGGTATCCAGCCGCCGTGGGTCTACTCGCTCATGGCCCTGCACACCCTCGGTCGCCCCGTCGACGACCCGGTGCTTGCGGCCGGACTCGCCGGCTGGGAGCGGTTCACGGTGCGTGAGGAGACGCCTGAGGGCCCAGTGCGGCGGGTCGAGGCCTGCCAGTCGCCGGTGTGGGACACGGCGCTCGCCCTCGTGGCGCTCGGCGACAGCGGGGTCGGCGCCAACGACCCAGCGGTGCAGTCCGCAGTCGACTGGCTGCTGGCCGAGGAGATCCGGGTGCGCGGCGACTGGGCGGTGCAGCGTCCCGGGGCCGATCCCGGCGGCTGGGCCTTCGAGTTCGACAACGACCTCTACCCCGACGTGGACGACACGGCCGAGGTGCTGCTGGCCCTTCAGAGGGTCGGTGCCGGGGCACCAGCGGTCACTGCTCTCGAGCGTGGCGCAGCCTGGGTCCTGGCCATGCAGTGCCATGACGGTGGGTGGGCGGCCTTCGACGCTGACAACACGCGGGAGGTCGCCTACCGCCTGCCGTTCTGCGACTTCGGCGCGGTCATCGACCCGCCCAGCGCCGACGTCACCGCGCACGTCCTCGAGATGCTCGCGCACCTTGGCCTGGCCTGGGACCGCCGGGCCCAGCGAGGACTGCGGTGGCTGCTCGCCGAGCAGGAGCCCGACGGGTCCTGGTTCGGCCGTTGGGGAGCCAACCACGTCTACGGCACCGGCGCCGCCGTGCCGGCCCTCGTCGCGATGGGGGTGCCCCAGACGGCTCCGGCGGTCCGACGGGCGGTGCGCTGGCTCGAGAGCCACCAGGGCCCCGACGGCGGCTGGGGGGAGGACCTGCGCTCGTACACCGACCGGGCGTGGCGGGGACGCGGCGAGTCGACCGCCTCCCAGACGGCGTGGGCGCTGCTCGCCCTCCACGCTGCCGGTGCGGCCTCGGGACCCGCCGCACAGCGGGGGCTGCGGTGGCTGGTGGACACCCAGAGGGCTGACGGCACCTGGGACGAGCCCCAGTTCACCGGCACCGGCTTCCCCGGCGACTTCTCCATCAACTACCACCTCTACCGGCTGGTCTTCCCGACCAGCGCCCTCGCCCGATGCCTGGGAGGTGCATCGTGAGCCCCACCCTCGTCGCCTGCACGCCGTCCGTCTTCGAGAGCGCCGCCCTGGCGCGCGGGCTGGAGCACTCCCGCGTGTGCCGCACCGGCATGGGGCCGCGCGCAGCGGCCCGCTGTGCCGCGAGCCCGCGGGTCCGGGCAGCCGAGGCCCTCGCGGTGGTGGGGATCGCTGCGGGCGTGGACCCACGTCTCGCCCCGGGGGATGTCGTCGTGGCCAGCGAGGTGCGCGACCCCGACGGCGGCCGGACGCCCTGCCGCAGCGCGCCGATGCTGTCCGCTGCCCTACGGCGGGCGGGTCTGCGGGTCAGCGAGGGCCCGGTCGCGAGCGTCACGCACGTGGTCACCCAGCGTGAGCGCGACGTGCTGGGGGCCGACGGCGTGCTCTGCGCGGACATGGAGTCCGCCTGGCTCGTCGCCAACCCGCCGACGCCCGCGACGGCGGTCGTCCGCGTGGTGGCGGACCCCGCCGGGCGCCCGCTCTTCGCACCGGCGACCCTGCCGCGGATCTGGGAGGCGCTGCACACGCTGCCCAGGCTTGGGGACGCCCTCGAGGGCTGGGCCGCGGTGACCGGACCGCACCGGGTGCAGCTCGCCGGGCCGCGCAGCTTCTGCGCCGGCGTGGTGCGGGCGATCGAGGTGGTCGAGCGCGCCCTGGCCCAGACGGCCCCCCCGGTCTACGTGCGCCGCCAGATCGTGCACAACTCCCACGTGGTCCGCCGGCTCGAGGGCCTTGGCGCGGTCTTCGTGGACGAGCTCGACGAGGTGCCCGCCGGTGGCACCGTGGTGTTCTCCGCACACGGCGTCTCCCCGGCGGTCCACCAGGAGGCCCGGGAGCGGGGCCTGCACGTCATCGATGCCACCTGTCCGCTCGTCACCAAGGTGCACGCAGAGCTGCGGCGGTTCGCCGACCGCGGTGACACGGTGATCTTCATCGGCCACCGCGGCCACGACGAGACGGTCGGCACGATGGGGGAGCGGCCCGACGGCACCGTGCTGGTCCAGGACGCGGCCGACGCCCGCACGGTGGCGGTGGACGACCCCGACCACGTCTCCTACCTCGTCCAGACCACCCTCGCCGCGGACGAGGTCGGTGGGATCGTCGACACGCTCCGCGAGCGGTTCCCCAGGCTGCAGGCGCCGCCGTCGGACGACATCTGCTACGCCACGACCAACCGGCAGCGCGCACTTCAGAGGGTCGCGGTCGACGCCGACCTGGTCCTCGTCGTCGGCTCCCCGAACTCCTCGAACTCCCAGCGGCTCGTCGAGGGAGCGGCTCGGCTCGGTCGCCCGGCCCACCTCGTCGACGACGCCTCCGACATCGACCTCGACTGGCTCCGGGGGGTCAGCACGGTGGGGCTGACGGCAGGTGCGTCGGCCCCGGAGTCGCTCGTCGACGAGGTCGTCGAAGCCCTGCAGGGCCTGGGCCCCGTGGAGCTGGTCGACCAGCCAATGGTCAGCGAGAACGTCCACTTCGTCGTCCCGAAGGAGGTCCGGTCGCCATGACCGTCCCGATCCGACAGAACCTGCGGATGGCGCGCTACCTGGCGTGGCAGCGCATCCGGCGCAGGGAGAAGTTCCCGCTGCTCGTCGAGCTGGAGCCGTTGTACGCCTGCAACCTGGCGTGCGCAGGCTGCGGCAAGATCCAGCACCCCGCCGACACCCTGCGACGCCGCATGCCGGTGCAGCAGGCAGTCGAGGCCATCGAGGAGAGCGGGGCGCCCATGGTGTCGATCGCCGGCGGCGAGCCGCTGATGCACCCCGAGATCGACACCATCGTGAGGGAGCTGGTGTCCCGCAAGCGGTTCGTCTACCTGTGCACCAACGCACTGCTCGTGCGCAAGTGGTGGGACCGCTTCGACTTCACCCCCTCCCCCTACTTCGCCTTCGCGGTGCACATCGACGGGCTGCGCGAGCGGCACGACGAGTCCGTGTGCCAGGAGGGCGTCTTCGACGAGGCGGTGGAGGCGGTGCGCTGGCTCAAGTCCCGCGGCTTCCGGGTCACCACGAACAGCACCTTCTTCACCACCGACAGCCCGCAGTCGGTCATCGACGTGCTCAACTACCTCAACGACGACCTGCAGGTCGACCAGATGATGCTCTCCCCGGCCTACGCCTACGAGAAGGCGCCCGACCAGGAGCACTTCCTCGGGGTCACCGAGACCCGCGAGCTGTTCCGCAAGGTGTTCGCCGACGGCAACCGCAAGCGCTGGCGGCTCAACCACACCCCCCTGTTCCTGGACTTCCTCGAGGGCAAGGCCGACTTCCAGTGCACGGCGTGGGGAATCCCGTGCTACTCCCTCAAGGGCTGGCAGCGGCCGTGCTACCTGATGGGCGACTCCTACACCGAGACCTACCGCGAGCTCGTCGAGGACACCGACTGGTCGAAGTACGGTCGCGGCCGTGACCCGCGCTGCGCCAACTGCATGGCCCACTGCGGCTACGAGCCCACGGCCGTCCTCGCCACGATGGGCTCGCTGCGCGAGACCATCCGCGCTGCCCGGCGCTGAGCGGTCGACACCGTGGATCGCCAATGGGAGCGCAGAGTCCCGCTCGTACCTCGGCGGTTGGACGGTGATCCTGTGGGCCGTCGCACTTGTGATCGCGTTCAGCTCACACAAGGCGACCCGTCGCGGCTGAGCGCGGGTGCGGGGCCTCTCGGGTGGAGGTGGTCCTGACCACCGGCAGGCGGCTCAGCCCCAGCGAGCCGCCCCCGCGGCATACGCACCGGGTGTGAGGGTGCGCACCCACAGGGGCGCGCGCAGCCACCGGGGCACCACCACCTCGGTCCTGTCGTGCTCGACCGCGGCCACCAGCCGCGCCGCCACGAGCTCGGCGGCCACCGGGTGCGGGAACCGGCGCGCGTACGGCACCCCACGACGCCTGAAGAAGGCCGTGTCCACCACCCCCGGGACGACCGTGGTGACCCGTATGCCCAGTGGCCGACCGTGTGCCGCGACCGACGTCGCGTAGGCGTCCAGGGCAGCCTTCGTGGCGCTGTAGGCGGGCTCGTCACCGACCCCGAGGCGACCGGCGACCGAGGTCACGAAGGCGAGGTGGCCGGTGCCACGTGCCTCCATGGCGGGCAGGCTGGCGGCGGTGAGGGTCGCCGCCGCAACGAAGTTGACCTCCGAGAGCCGGCGAAGCTCCTCGGGACGGGTCCGATCGGCGGGGCGACGCAGGCCGGTGCCCGCGCAGTGCACGACGAGGTCGGGGGCCAGGTCGACCAGCCGGACGGCCGCTCGCTCGGTGTCATCCGGGTCGCCGAGTTCGGCGCCGTGGGTGTCCGCCCCCACCTCGCGAGCCGCCGCCTCGAGCCTGGCCCGTTCGCGGGCCAGCAGGCACACCTCGGCGCCCCGGGCCCGCAGGAGGCGCGCCGTGGCCAGCCCGATCCCGGAGGAGCCACCGGTGACCACGGCGCGCGCCCCGGCCAGCCGTGTCACGTGCGCCTGCCCCGCCCCTGCACCCGGATCGCCTCGGCCACCTGCTGGGCCCGAGCGGTCAACAGCACGATGCCGCCGGCCATCACGGCCAGGGTGGCGACCTCGCCGAGCACCGGCCACGCCCCCGAGCGGAGCGTGTCGTCGAACCACGCGATGCCGAGGCTGATCGAGACCAGCGGGTCCCCGACGGTGATGACGGCCACGGCGACGGAGCCGAGCCGGCCCTCTTGGAAGGCGTTCTGGTTGAGCAGGAAGCCCAGTGGGCCCACCACCGCCACGGCGTACAGCTGCCAGTGCTGGAACAGCGACGCCGCGCTCATCAGGGAGATGCTGGTCAGCGAGCGGACCAGGGCAGCGGTGATGCCGTAGCAGACCGCCGTGGCGGCCGCGAGCGGCAGCGGCCGCAGCCGGCGGGGGATCCGGGCGGCGGTCCACAGCGCTGCCAGCACGAGTCCTGCCAGCCCGACACCCAGGGGAAGCACGACGGTGCCGCTCATCGAGGCCGACCCGGCCGACGGCGAGGCGACGAGGAGGAAGCCGGCGAGACCGGCCACCGCCATGGCGGCACCGGTCACGAGCCCGGAGTCCATGGGACGGTGCAGGAAGAGGGCGGCGTAGCCCAGGTAGAACATCACCCCCGTGACCAGGAGGGGCTGCACGACCGGGAGCGGTGCCGCATGCAGCGCAACCACCTGCAGGGCGAAACCCACGACGGCCGCCAGCAGGCTGAAGCGGAAGGCCGGGAGGCTCAGCAGGTCACGCAGGAGGGCTGCGTTCATCGGCTCGCGCTCCGGGACCAGGTGCGTCGCGTGGTGCTGGAGCAGCCCCGCACCTCCGAACGACGCGGCGGCACCGACGGCCGCAGGCACGCCGACGAACCACACGGCGGGTGCCAACTCAGCCCACCTCCGCCACGGCGTCCGCGAGGACTCGGTCGAGGGCGCTCGCCAACCCTGCCCGGGAGATCCCCAGCTCGCGGTCGAGGAGGAACCCGAAGGCTGCGCTCCCACCGGAGACGACGACACCGACGCCGAGGGGGATGCCCTCACCCAGCGGCACCACGGGGCAGATCGAGCGAACCTTCGCCCCGGCGAACCACCGTTCGCCACGGGCGGCCGGCATGAAGGACACGATGGCCCCGAAGAAGCGGCTCGCGTAGACCAGCCGTGCGGCCGGGCCGCGCAAGGGGGCCGGCAGGTGCCCCATGACCTGCATGACGAGGTGGGCCGCCTGCGGTTCGCCCCGCCGGGTGCACCGGCGGACCTCACGGCGCACCTGGTCGAGCCTGGTCGCGAAGCCGCCCGGCCGCAGGTCCAGGTCGAGCGCGACCGCCCCGGTCCAGTTGCCGAACACCCTGTCCAGCCGCGGACGCCGCACGGCGACCGGCACCATGACCCGCAGTGGTCGACCGGGGTCGACCAGCCCGGTGCCGGACAGCGAGCGCGCCAGGGTCTCGCCCACGACCGCGAGCACCACCTCGTGGAGGTGTGCGCCGGTGGCGCGGCACAGCGCGCGGAGCCGGTCTGCCGGGACCACCTGCTGCACGACGGTGCGCCGAGCCGACTGGGGGCGGGCCCCCATCGGGTGGCGAGGGGCGAACCCGCGCACCGCCAGGCTCGCCAGCCCGGTCGCCACCTTGCCCCCTGCTCGCACGCTCGCCCGCGCAGTCGTCCGGCCGCCGTGGTGGGGCGCGGGTCGTCGCTCGAGCAGCGGGTCGTCCGGGGAGGGGTCCAGGAAGCGGTCCATCAGGCCGAGCGCGGAGACGCCGTCGCCCAGGCTGTGGTGCATCTTCACCACGAACAGGGCGCGGTCGCCCGAGTGCGTCGACACCAGCCGCAGCTGCCATGCGGGGCCGTCCCGAGGCATCGGCTCGGACCAGAACTGGTCCACCGCGTCCTCGACCCCTCCTGGGGGCACGACGACCTCCGACACACACGCCGCGGGGTCGGTGCGGGTGCTGCGCCACGACGGCACCGGTCCGCGCACGAGCCGGCGCCGCAGCGGGGGCAGGCCATGGACGCGCCCGCGCAGCTGCTCACGCGCCCGCCTGAGGTCCACCCTGCCGTCGAGCTCGACGACCGCCCCCAGCTCCTGGCGCCGCCGGGGCGTGTCGACGTGGACGAAGAACGCGTCCGAGGGCCGCATCGGCCAGCCCCGGCCCGGCTCCTCCCGCCCCTGGCCCTCGAGGTCGAGGTCGCGCAGGGTCTGGGCCAGCGAAGTGCCACCCTGCTCGCGGGCACGCTGCTCGATGTCGCGCAGCGGTGCCGGGTCCGCGATGGCGCTGCGCACGTAGGCGGTGAGCTGCGCCTCGTCGGTACACAGCTCGGCGAGGCCGCTCACCACCATCAGGTCGGCGTTCGCGCGGCCATGGGCCGCGATCGGCCGGTACATCAGCACCGGACGCGCGCACGCGATCGCCTCCAGCGCAGTCGCGCCGCCGGCGTTCGCTACGACGAGGTCGGCGGCCCGCACCAGCCCGGCCATGTCCTCGGTCCAGCCGAGGGCGCGAAGGCGACCAGGCGGCATACCGAGGTCGCGCAGTCGCGCCGCGGTCACCTCGTCGCGCCCGCACGCGGCGACCACCTGCACGTGCTCGCTCGCGGCCAGGAGGGTGCGGACCGTCGCGACCACGTCGCCGAAGGCGTACGCCCCGCAGGACACGAGCACCACGAATGCCGCGGGGTCCAGCCCGTGGCGTGCGCGGGCGTCCGAGCGCACGCCCGGGGTGAAGCCCGGACGGGCCAGCTCCGGGCAGGCACGCAGGGCAGCCCGCGGCGCGCAGGCGCGGGCCAGCGGCAGCGCCTCCTCGTGCGCGAGGACGGTGCTGTCGATGTCGTCGTAGACCCAGAACGGGTGCGGCGCGAAGTCGGAGACGTAGGCCGCGGTGGGCACCGACAGCCCCCGGTGCCGACGGAGCCAGGCCAGGCCCGAGCTCCCCAGGGGGTAGGTCGACAGCAGCAGGTCGGGGTCGAACCTGTCGATCGCGCGACGCAGCCGCCGCCCGCTCCAGCTGCCGGTGAGCCGCTTGCTGACGTCGGCGAACCAGCGGTGCCGCCACAGGCTCGCGTAGAAGAACTCGTAGAGCCAGGGCGTGCGCTCCACGTTGCCGACGTAGATCCGACGGAACAGCCGTCCCACCCCGGGACCCATGGCGTCGAGGGTGTCGACCCGGCAGGTCTCCGCGTCCCAGAGCCTTGCCGCCGCGGCCTCCAGGGCGTCGGCGGTCGCCTCGTGGCCGCCGCCCATGTCGGCGGACACGACCATCACCCTGCGCGGTGGGCGGGAAATGGTCTCCTCCACCCTGGTCACCTACCCTCGCGACCAGTCTCCGACACGAACCTGTGGGCCGGCCGGTCGGGGTGCCTCAGGACTCGCAGAGTCGCGCGAGGTGCGCCGCTGCGACCCGCTTCGGCACGACCATCTGCCACGCGTCGAGCACGATCTCTGCGGCTTCCCGGTCGTCGAGCCGGTCGAGCCACGCCTCCACCCAGTGGTAGCGCAGGTCTGACTCGCGGGGGAGGAAGAAGGTGTCCGGCCGGGACTCGACCAGCGCGGTTCGCTCCTCCTTGGGGAACGCGAAGCCCAGCTCGGTCTCCTCGCGGTTGAAGGCGAGGTAGACGTAGCTGCCGACCCGGAACTTGACCCGGTCGCGAACGAGCACCTCGTAGGAGCGCGGCAGCGGGGCCGCCAGCTCACGCACCACGTCGATGGTGGTCACCGCCCCGACGGTACGCGCCCACACCGACAAGCCGTCCTCACGGTGGCGCGGCACATGGCGCCCGGCGCGGCACGCGTCTACCTTCGGCGGCATGGCTGAGCAGCGCACGGCGAACGGCATCGTCCAGAACGTCCACGTGTGGGGGCCGGCTCACGGGATCCCCCTGCTGCTGGTCCACGGGAACTGCTCGTCGGGGGCGTTCTGGGAGCCCTTCGTACGCGCCTCGCTGGGCGGTGACGGCGGACCGTGGCGGGTCGTGGCCCCCGACCTGCGGGGTTACGGAGACACCGAGACCGCGCCCGTCGACGCGACCCGCGGGCTCAGTGACTTCGCCGACGACGTGGCCGCGCTCCTGGACACCGAGGGCCTGTTCCCGGACGGCAGCAAGCCGCTGCTCGGCGCGCACTCCATGGGTGGCGGCATCGCGATGCAGCTGGCGGTCGACCTGCCCGGACGGTTCGCCGGGCTGCTGCTGGAGTCCCCCCTGTCGCCGTACGGCTTCGGCGGGACCCGCGACCTGGAGGGGTCGCCGACGACCGAGGACTTCGCCGGCACGGGCGGTGGGGCGGTCAGCCCCGACTTCGTCGCCCGGCTGGCGGCGGGGGACCGCAGCGACGAGGCACAGACGAGCCCTCGGACCGTGATGCGCTCGACGTACGTCGCCGACCCGGATGCCTTCGGCGAGGACGAGGAGGCGATGCTCGACAGCATGCTGTCCACGGCGGTGGGGGACGACAACTACCCGGGGGACGCGACGTCGAGCCCGAACTGGCCGACCACCGGACCCGGGACCCGAGGGGTCACCAACGCGATGTCGCCCAAGTACTTCGAGGCCGCCGAGGCCCTGGTCGCCCTCGACCCGAAGCCACCGGTCGCGTGGGTGCGTGGCACCGCGGACGCCATCGTGTCGGACACCTCCCTGTTCGACCTCGCCTACCTGGGACAGCTCGGGGCGGTGCCGGGGTGGCCGGGTGCCGATGAGTGCCCTCCCCAGCCGATGGTGGGCCAGACCAGGGCAGTGCTCGAGCGGTATGCCGCGGCC
>JAICSZ010000358.1 GCA_025936615.1 Pedococcus sp.
GCGACTCCGGGCCTGCTGGCCGCGCTCACCCCGGTGGCCGTGGGCTTCGGGCTCGGCATCGGCGCACTCGCCGGGTTCCTCGCCGGCGCGATCGGCTCCGGCGCTCTCATGGCCGTGTTCCTCGCGAACTCCGGCGGTTCCTGGGACAACGCCAAGAAGATCGTCGAGGACGGCAACCACGGCGGCAAGGGCTCCGATGCCCACGCGGCCACGGTCATCGGCGACACCGTCGGCGACCCGTTCAAGGACACCGCCGGCCCCGCGATCAACCCGCTCATCAAGGTCATGAACCTCGTGTCGGTCCTCGTGGCCCCGGCGATCGTGACCCTGACGGTCGGCAAGAGCGAGAACGCGCTGCTGCGCTACGGCATCGCCGCCATCGCACTCGTGGTCGTCATCGCTGCCGTGGCCGTCTCCAAGGCGCGCGACCTGGCCATCGGCGGGGAGGGTGACTCCGAGACCGCTGCTCCCGCCGAGGCGGTCACCCCGGACGCCGACGCCCACGCAGCTCCGGGCGCAGCAACGCGTCCGGCGGCCAGCGACGCTGTCCCCGGCGAGGAGACCAACGGCGACAAGGTCGAGGAGCCGGTGAACCGCTAGCGGCGACCATGCGGCATACCAACGCGGCGGCCGGCACCACCCACGGGTGGCGTCGGCCGCTCGTTGTCGTCAGCAACACAGTGGCGCAGCCGTTGTCGCGTGGCGCTGCTCTGGCAGCGCCACTCGACGACATCCGCGCCAGTCTGGGGTTCGACTGGGCCTGTGGACAACGCGGGCCCGACCAGCGCCCGAACTGCGAGCCTCGATGCATGCACTCTTCCGAGGCCCTCGAGCACTTCGACCCGGCCCTGCTGCGTCTTGGCCGGGACCTGCGGCGCCAGGGCACGGAGCCGGCCCGGCACCGCACCAACGGCAAGCGGACCTACCAGCGGGTCAGCCGGGGTGTGTGGGTGCAGTCCGACGACTGGCGAGAGTTGAGTCCTACCCGTCAGCACGCCGCGCTGGTCCATGGCGTTGCACTCGCGGGCGAAGGCGACGGGGTGATCTTCACGCGGGAGTCGGCGGCCGCGCTGTGGGACCTGCCCCGCATCGACCCCTGGCCAAACCGGGTCCACGGGACCTGCACCGGTGCAAGGTTCCGTTCCTCCGGGATGGTGGTGAGGCACGTCGACGAGTTCGGCCTTGTCTACCGGCACCAGGGCCTGTTGGTGACCTCCCCTGCCCGCACGGTCGTCGACCTGGCGCGGACGGGTTCGTTGGCCAACGCGGTCGCGGCGGCCGACCGTGCCGTCCGCGTCGGGTCGTGCGACAAGTCAGAGCTGTGGTCCGAGGCGCGGGATGTGCCGCCCCGATCGCGTGGCCGGCACCGCGGCCTGCTCCTTGCGGACCTCGTCGACGGTCGGTCGATGTCGCCTGGCGAGAGCCTGTCCCGCGTGCAGATGTTCGTGCTCAACCTGCTCAGGTCCGACCTCCAGGTGAAGTGCGAGGACGAGAGCGGGCTCATCGGCTATGGGGACTTCGGGTGGGACGGTGTGGTCGGTGAGTTCGACGGGAAGGTGAAGTACCGCGTGCCAGAAGGTGCCAGTGCCCAGGAGGCCGCGCGGGTGCTGTGGGCCGAGAAGCGCCGAGAGGACCGCATCAGGGCCGCGGGGGCGCGCGTGGCTCGCTGGGTCTATGCCGACGCGGTGCACCCCGAGCGCATGGCCCAGCGACTCGCCGAGCAGGGGATCCGGCCGACCGCACGCAACACCTGGTTCGACCTTGGCGCGAGCGCCGGCTGACGGCGGGACCGTTCCCACAGTGGCGCAGTTTGTGGTGAGTGGCGCTGCCCTGGCAGCGCCAGTGGACCGAGCAGGCGCCGGTGTGTGGCGGGGTGGGTCGGTGGCACCACAGGTATGCCGCGTGGCCCAGAACCGGGTGGGTGTCGCGGCCCGGGGATGGTGGCCCACCCTAGGCTGGGGGCATGCAGAGCCAGCTCTTCGACAAGGCGAACCTCGAGGTCCAGGCACAGCAGCGGTTCGCGCTGCAGAACCCGCAGATGCTGCGCGTCCACCTCGGTGGCGACGTTCTGGCCGTCAAGGGCGCCATGGTCGCCTACCAGGGCCAGATCCGCTTCGACCACGAGAAGGCCGGCTCGGTCGGCAAGCTCTTCAAGAAGGTCGTCACCGGTGAGGACGTCTCCCTCATGCGGGTCTCCGGCGACGGCGACGTCTTCTTCGCCTCGGAGGCGGGGTTCGTCTTCCTCATCGACCTGACCGGCGACGCGCTGTCCATCAACGCCCGCAACCTGCTCGCCTTCGACTCGAGCATCGACTGGGACATCAAGCGGGTGCAGGGCGCGGGCATGCTCAGTGGCGGGCTGTTCAACACCACCCTCCAGGGCTCTGGCACTGCCGCGATCCACACCGTCGGCCAGCCGGTGATCCTCGACTGCACCCAGCAGCCCACCTACGTCGACGTCCAGGCCTGCGTCGGGTGGTCGGCCAACCTCGTCCCCCAGGTGGTCTCGAGCATGAACGTCCGCTCGATGCTGCGCGGTGGCTCGGGCGAGGCGTTCCAGTACGCCTTCCACGGGCAGGGCTTCGTCATCGTCCAGCCGAGCGAGTGGACGCCGCCGGCCTCCTCGTCCGGCGGGGGCAGCGGCGGCTTCAACCTCGGTGGGCTGCTCGACTGATGAGCCTGCCTGCGCCCACCACCGACCCCGCGCTCGTCGCCCGGCTGCGCGCCGACCTGGACCACGCGGCATACACGGTCGAGGCGGTCGACGACCTGTTGGGCCCGCTCGCCTCGGCCGCGCTGGCCCGTGAACAGGTGCTGCCCGCCCAGCGGGCCACCGCCGACGTCGGGACCCCGCTCGCCACGCTGGTGCGGCTCTTCATCCTCGGGGACGCCGTCGACGCCGAGGACGCGTCAGCGGCACTGCCGACGCTCGGCATCGCCGGCGCGCAGCGTCTGGGTCTGGTGCGCGAGCAGGGCCCGGGCGTCGTCGGGACCTGCGACCTGCGGCCCTACGCCGACGACAGGCACGCCTGGTGGGTCGCGTCCGACCTGTCCGAGGTCGCCACGCGACAGCCGCTCCACGAGGACCACGTCCTCGGCCTCGGCGGCGCGTCCACCACGCTCGCCTCCTGGACTCCGCGGCCCCACGTCGAGCGGGCCCTTGACCTCGGCACCGGCTGTGGGGTGCAGGCCCTGCACCTCGGCGCGCACGCCGAC
>JAICSZ010000003.1 GCA_025936615.1 Pedococcus sp.
CAAAAGCTTTATTCCGCAATGTGGAAGAGGCTCGATGGACGCCAGCGAACTCGCGGCAGCGCTTCGCTCCCGTCTCGGCGACGAGGCGGTGATCACCGACCGGCAGCGGCTGCGCACCTACGAGTGCGACGGCCTCGCCCACTACCGGGTGGTGCCGGCGCTGGTGGTGCTGGCGGACACCGTCGAGGCGGTCGCGACCACGGTGCGCGAGTGCGCCCGCAGGGGGGTGCCGTTCGTGGCGCGCGGGTCCGGCACCGGGCTGTCCGGGGGCGCGCTCCCACACGCCGACGGCGTCCTCATCGTGATGAGCCGGATGCGCGACATCCTCGAGATCGACCGGGACAACCAGCGGGCCGTCGTCCAGCCCGGGGTCATCAACCTCCAGCTCAGCGAGGCCACCCAGCCGTCGGGCTACTACTACGCGCCCGACCCCTCCAGCCAGCAGGTCTGCTCGATCGGCGGCAACGTGGCGGAGAACAGCGGGGGAGCGCACTGCCTGAAGTACGGCTTCACCACCAACCACGTCACCGGCCTCGAGCTGGTCACGCCACAGGGCGAGGTGGTCGAGCTTGGCGGCAAGGCACCCGACGCCCCGGGATACGACCTCCTCGGGGCGCTGGTCGGCTCCGAGGGCACCCTGGGCATCGCGACCCGGGTGACGGTTCGGCTGACCCGCTCGCCGGAGTCGGTTCGCACGCTGCTGGCCGCCTTCGAGGGCACCGACCAGGCCGGCGCGGCAGTGTCGGCCATCATCGGCGCCGGTGTCATCCCTGCCGCCATCGAGATGATGGACGCGCTCGCGATCGAGGCCGCCGAGGCCGCGGTGCAGTGCGGCTACCCGGAGGGCGCGGGTGCGGTGCTCGTCGTCGAGATCGACGGCCCGCGCGCCGACGTCGAGCACGTCTTCGACGAGGTGGAGCGGCACTGCCACGAGGCCGGCGCCTTCGAGATCCGGATCGCCAAGGACGACGTCGAGCGCGCACTGTTCTGGAAGGGGCGCAAGTCGGCCTTCGCTGCCGTGGGCCGCATCAGCCCCGACTACATCGTCCAGGACGGCGTCATCCCACGCACGGCGCTCCCGGAGGTGCTGCGCCAGATCGCCTCCCTGTCAACGGATTCGGGCGTCCGCGTCGCCAACGTCTTCCATGCCGGCGACGGCAACCTGCACCCGCTCGTGCTGTTCGACGACAGCCACGAGGGGGAGGCCGAGCGCGCCGAGGAGGTGTCCGGCGCGATCATCGACCTCTGCATCACCCACGGCGGCTCGATCACCGGTGAGCACGGCGTCGGCGCGGACAAGGCCAAGTTCATGCCCCGCATGTTCACCGACGAGGACCTCGACACCATGCAGCTCGTGCGGTGCGCGTTCGACCCCGACTCGATCTCCAACCCGGGCAAGGTCTTTCCCACCCCGCGGCTGTGCGGTGAGCGACCGGGTCGCCACCAAGGGGTACACCCGCTTGCCGAGGCCGGCGTGGCAGAGGTCTTCTGATGGGCGCCGGCCTCGAGGAGCTGCAGCGGGCGTGTGACGGTCACGTCTCGTCGGCGACCGACGCCGACGCCATCCTGGGGGTGCAGCCGAGGTGGGTGGCCAGTCCGGCGTCGACCCAGGAGGTGGCGGCCTTGGTTCGGGTGGCGGCCGAGCACGACCTGGCCGTCCTGGCCCGTGGCGCCGGCACCAAGGTGGCGTGGGGCAACCCGCCGGAGCGGTGCGACGTGGTGCTCGACACCCGACGCCTCGACACCCTCGTCGAGCACGCCGCGGGAGACCTCATCGTCATCGCCGGTGCCGGGCGGTCCTTGGACCAGGTGCAGGAGGACGTCGGGGGCTCGACCCAGCGGCTCGGCATCGACCCGGCGCGCCGGGGGACCCTTGGAGGGGCCGTGGCGAGCGCCAGCACCGGGCCGCTGCGACTGCGCCATGGCGCGGTCCGCGACCTGGTGATCGGGATGACGCTGGTGCGCGCCGACGGCGTCGTCGCCCACAGCGGCGGCAAGGTGGTCAAGAACGTCGCCGGCTACGACCTCGGAAAGCTCCTGACCGGCTCCTTCGGCACGCTCGGGGTGGTCACCGAGGTGGCGTTCCGTTTGCACCCGGTCCCGGCGGGGCAACGATGGGTCGTGGCTGACGTGGCCAGCGCCCAGGATGCACAGGCGGCAGTGCAGGCGCTGGTGCACAGCCAGCTGATGGCCTCCGCCGTGGAGCTCGACTGGGTCGACGGGCACGGCCAGGTCGCGACGCAGATCGAGGGCCACGCCGACGCCGCTGCGGGCTGCGCCGACGAGGCCCGTGAGCTGCTGGGCAGCGACGCGACCCACGAGGAGCAGCCCCCCAAGTGGTGGGGCACGGAGCCGTCGGCCCCGTCCGCCCTCCTCAAGGTCACCCACGAGATCGCCGCGCTGCCAGGGCTGCTCGGCGCGATCGCCCGCGCCGAGCAGGCCAGCGGGCTGCGCGCCGCGCTGCGCGCCTCACCGGCGGTCGGGGTGGGCCAGCTCGGCCTCCGTCAGGCGGACGACGGGCGCGCCTCGGGCGGGGACCCCGACGGCGGCCCGCGCGACGTGGCCGACGCAGTCGTGCGGTTCACCGAGTCACTGCGCCGCGAGGCCGGCACGTTCGGCGGGTCGGTCGTGATCCTCGAGGCGCCCGACGGCGTGCGTCAGCGCGTCGACCCGTGGGGCCCGGTCCGCGGGCTCGACCTGATGCGCGCCGTGAAGGCGCAGTTCGACCCCGCGCGCCTGCTCGCCCCCGGTCGCTTCGTGGGAGGTATCTGATGTCCGAGCACGGTCCCGGCGACACCGGACCGGCAACGTCCGTCGACGCACCAGCCGGCGCGGTGGGCACCGACCAGCGGCTGCGCGTCCCGCCCCCGGGAGCCGGGGAGGGGCCGCACTTCGACGAGCACCACCCGCCCGCCCCAGAGCTCATCGCGGACTGCGTGCACTGCGGCTTCTGCCTGCCGACCTGCCCCACCTACGTCCTGTGGGGCGAGGAGATGGACAGCCCGCGGGGACGCATCCACCTGATGGACCAGGCCAACCACGGCGAGCCGCTGAGCCCCTCCATGGTCCAGCACTTCGACGCCTGCCTGGGCTGCCTGGCCTGCGTCACCGCCTGCCCGTCGGGTGTGCAGTACGACAAGCTCATCAACGCCACGCGCCCGCAGGTCGAGCGCAACCACGAGCGCAGCGCCTCGGACAGGGCCCTGCGCACGGCGATCTTCTCGTTGTTCCCCTACCCGCGCCGGCTGCGCGCGATGAGGGGTCCGCTGCGCGTGCACCAGCGCTCGGGCCTGTCCGCGCTCCTGCGGAGGTCCGGTGTGCTGCAACGCCTCTCGCCACGCCTCGCGGCCATGGAGTCACTCGCCCCGGACATCTCCACGGCCGTCCGCGTGCCTGAGCGCGTGCCTGCCCGCGGCCCACGCCGGGGCACCGTCGGCATGCTGCTCGGCTGCGTGCAGCGTGAGTTCTTCCCCGGTGTCAACGCCGCCACCGCACGGGTCCTGGCCATGGAGGGGTTCGACGTGGTGGCGCCGCAGGACCAGGGGTGCTGCGGCGCCCTGTCGGCGCACACCGGCCGTGAGCCGGAGGCACAGAGGTTCGCGCGCCGGCTGATCGACACCTTCGAGCGCACCGGCGTCGACCACGTCGTGGTCAACGCCGCCGGGTGCGGCACCGCCATGAAGGAGTATGCCGAGCTGTTGGCCGACGACCCCGCCTACGCCTCGCGTGCCGCCGCCTTCGCAGACCGCGTGAGCGACGTCAGCGAGTTCCTCGCCGAGGTGGGGCCGGCGGCCCCACGCCACCCGCTCGCGGTGAGCATCGCCTACCACGACGCGTGCCACCTCTCCCACGGCCAGGGGGTCCGCAGCCAACCGCGGGAGCTGCTGCGCGGCATACCGGGCCTGGACGTCCGTGAGGTGCGCGAAGGGTCACTGTGCTGCGGCAGCGCGGGTGTCTGGAACCTGCTGAACCCCGAGCCCGCCCGCGAGCTCGGCGACCGCAAGGCGGCCAACGTCCTTGCGACACAAGCGGACCTGCTCGTCACGGCGAACCCCGGCTGCCTGATGCAGATCGCCTCTGCGATCGGGCGCGCGGGGGAGTCGATGGCTCTCGCCCACACCGTCGAGGTGCTCGACGCCTCGATCCGGGGCCTGCCGCCCGAGGCCCTCGGCGTCACACCGAGGAGGTCGCCGCAGCCCTAGACAGAGTCCCCCATCCCCCCGTTGACATCGAGGTGAACGAATGTTCCGTCCTGTTCTCGACGCTGTAGGTGGTTCCCTCTTCCTCACGGCCATCGTGGCCGTGCTCCCCCTGCTCACCATCTTCATCCTGCTCGGCTGGCTGCGGCTCGCGGCGTGGAAGGCCGGCATCGCGGCCCTCGTGGTCTCACTCGTCGTGGCCATCTGGGCGTACTCCATGCCGGTCGGCATGGCTGTCTCCTCCGGCATCGAAGGAATGGCGTTCGGCTTCTTCCCGATCATGTGGATCGTCATCAACGCGATCTGGGTCTACAACATGACGGTCGAGACCGGGCACTTCGACGTGCTGCGCCGGTCCTTCGCCAGCGTCAGCGACGACCAACGCATCCAGGCGGTCATCATCGCCTTCTCCTTCGGTGCGCTGCTCGAGGCGCTGGCCGGCTTCGGCACGCCCGTCGCCATCACCAGCGTCATGCTCATCGCGCTGGGGTTCCGGCCGCTGAAGGCCGCGGTCGTGGCACTGGTCGCCAACACCGCGCCGGTCGCATTCGGCGCCCTGGCGGTTCCGATCACGACGCTGGCCACGGTCAGCCAGCAGTCGGAGCACACGCTGTCGCAGATCGTCGGCCGGCAGACCCCGATCCTGGGCCTGTTCGTGCCGATGGCGCTGGTGTTCATCATCGACAGGGGACGCGGGGTCCGGGCGACGCTGCCGGCCACGCTCACCTGCGGCATCGCGTTCGCGCTTGCTCAGTTCGTCACCTCCAACTTCATCTCCACCCAGCTGACCGACATCGTCGCCTCGCTCGTGAGCGCCCTCGCGGTCGTGCTGCTGCTGCGGGTCTGGCAGCCCGCGGAGCACTACATCGAGATGGACGACGAGGACAGTGCGGCGGTGCCGTCGCGCACCTCGGCGACCCGGGCGATGGCGGCCGAGGGCCGCGACCGGGACGACCGGGCCCAGGTTGCCCAGACCGCCCGCGACGGTGGTGAGGGCGGCGGGTCCGCGTCCTCCGACCTGGACGAGATGGTCCGTCACGACAAGGAGGCCCACGACACCGGTGGCGACGTGTTCAAGGCCTACGCTCCGTACCTCATCATCATCATCGTCTTCGTGCTCGCCCAGCTGCCGGGCATCAAGGACGCCCTCGACGCCCCGACGAAGGTGTTCAAGTGGTTCGGCATGGACGGGCTGCAGAGCGCGTCGGGCAAGCCGTCGACGATCCCGCAGTTCAAGCTCAACTGGCTGGCCGCGGCCGGCACGCTCATGCTCATCGCCGGACTGGTGACCATCCCGGTCATCGGTGTCTCCCCGGCGCAGGCGCTCAGGGCGTTCGGCAGGACGTTCCAGCAGCTCGCGGCGGCGATCGTCACCGTCATGGCGGTGCTCGGGCTGGCCTACGTCATGAACGCCTCCGGGCAGACCACCACGCTGGGCACCTGGATGGCCGGTGCCGGTGGCGCCTTCGCCATCCTGTCGCCGATCCTCGGCTGGATCGGCGTCGCGGTGACCGGGTCCGACACCTCGTCCAACTCGCTGTTCGGCGCCCTCCAGGTGACCGCCGCGAAGGATGCCGGGCTGCACCAGGCGCTGATGGCCGCCGCCAACTCCTCCGGTGGCGTCCTCGGCAAGATGATCTCCCCGCAGAACCTCGCGATCGCCGCGGCAGCGGTCGGCATGTCTGGGCGTGAGGGCGACATCTTCCGCAAGGCCATCGGCTGGAGCCTGCTGTTCCTGGCCTTCATGTGTGTGCTGGTGTTCCTCCAGTCCACCGCTGTGCTGAGCTGGATGATCCCCTAGCGCGGCGCAGCAGTCGAGTGAGCACGACGCGCTGAGGACCCCGTCAGTCCTTCGGCGCGTCGTGCGCACTCGACTCCGTAGTCTCGGTCGTGCTGTCTCGGCCCGGGTCGGCTGGCCCTGGCACCGTCGCGTGTCCGGCATGGGAGACACCCGTGCCATTCCCCGAGACGGCGGCGTAGCCTGACGCCAGGTCAAGAGTGCCAGCGCCAAGCCCCGGCTCGCTGGCCGGCAACCCTCCACCGCGGTGGGGTGCCCCGGGTGAGGACCTGGCGGACCGCCGGCAGCACGCCGGTGTCCCGCAAGCGCGGGAGCCCTTCCCGCACCGTCGTCGACGGTGGCACAGCCGTCGGTGACGAACCACCAGGCCGTGCCACGCGGCATACGAGGAAGGTCATCATGAGCCAGGAACCCCACTGGTCCTTCGAGACGCGCCAGGTCCACGCGGGCCAGGTGCCGGACCCCACGACCGGCGCCCGCGCGCTGCCGATCTACCAGACGACGTCGTTCGTCTTCAACGACACCGAGCATGCGGCGAACCTGTTCGCGCTCAAGGAGTTCGGCAACATCTACACCCGCATCATGAACCCGACGCAGGACGCCGTCGAGCAGCGCATCGCCTCGCTCGAGGGTGGCGTGGGGGCGCTGCTGCTGAGCTCGGGGATGTCCGCGACGTTCCTGTCGATCCTCAACCTCGCGGGTGCCGGCGACCACGTCGTCGCCAGCCCGGCGCTCTACGGCGGCACGGTCAACCTCTTCAAGCACACCCTCCCGAGGCTCGGGATCGAGGTCGGCTTCGTCGAGGACGCGAACGACATCGAGTCGTGGAAGGCCGCGGTCCGCCCCAACACCAAGGCCTTCTTCGGCGAGAGCATCGCCAACCCCAAGTCCGACATCCTCGACATCGAGGCGGTCGCCGAGGTCGCGCACGAGGCGGGCGTGCCGCTCATCGTGGACAACACCATCGCGACCCCGTACCTCCTGCGTCCCATCGAGCACGGCGCCGACATCGTCGTCCACGCGGCCACGAAGTACCTCGGCGGCCACGGCACCTCGATCGCGGGGGTCATCGTCGACGCCGGCACCTTCGACTACGCCAAGGACCCCGAGCGGTTCCCCGGGTTCAACACCCCGGACGAGAGCTACCACGGCCTCGTCTACGGCCGTGACCTCGGCGTGGGCAGCCCGCTCGGCGCCAACCTCGCCTACATCCTCAAGGCGCGGGTGCAGCTGCTGCGCGACCTGGGCCCGGCGATCTCGCCGTTCAACGCCTTCCTCATCGGCCAGGGCGTCGAGACGCTCAGCCTGCGCATCGAGCGGCACATCGCCAACACCCACAAGGTCGCCGCGTACCTCCAAGGCCACGCCGGCGTGGAGTCGGTGCGCTGGGCGTCGCTACCGGACGACCCGAGCTACGCCAAGGCGAGCAAGTACGTGCCGGCTGGTGCGGGCGCGGTGATCTCCTTCGAGATCAAGGGCGGGCTCGAGGCGGGCAAGAAGTTCGTCGAGGCGCTCACCCTGCACAGCCACCTCGCCAACATCGGCGACGTGCGGTCGCTGGTGATCCACCCGGCGTCGACGACGCACTCGCAGGGTCCCGAGGAGGACCGGCTGGCCGCCGGCGTCACCCCGGGACTGGTCCGGCTCGCCGTGGGCATCGAGCACATCGACGACATCATCGCCGACCTCGAGCAGGGGTTCACCGCAGCCAAGACCGACTGAGCCGTATGCCGCGTGGCCGGCACCCGGGGCGGCTCGCCCCGGGTGCCGACAGCGGCGCTCCGCCGCGTTCGGCTGCGCTGTCGGTGGCGTTCAGGCTCGCGTGTGCGCCAGCACCCAGTGCGCGGTCTCGCTCACGACCGGGTCGGGGTCCATGGTCAGCGGTGCGGCAAGGTCCCTGACGTCGGGGCAGATGTCGGCGGCCACGTGCAGGGCGCACGCGCGCAGCCACGGCTCGTCCCACTCGTGGTCGGGGTCGCGCACGAGCGCCCGGACCGTGTCGCGCTCCAGCACCGCCTCGGCCGAGTAGGGGTCCGGGTGCACGGTCCGCACCTGCAGCCCACCGGTGCCGGCCGCTCGGTCGGGCGGCGGCGGCGTGGGGGAGTCGTCGGAGTCGTCCGTCTCGCGCGGAGCGAACAGGTCCACCAGCCGGAGGGCGAGGTCGCGGCCGAGGGTGACCTCCAAGGTCTCGGTGGCGAGGGCGCGGGCCGAGTGGTCGGGGTCGGCCAGGCGGTCGAGGACGCGGACCAGCGCGGTGCCCTGCGGGAGGATGTGCAGCAGCTCGGCCACGTCCGAGCGCCCGGCGGTGACCTCGTCGGCCAGCGCGTGGCCGAGCAGCGTGTGCGCGCCGCCGGCACCGCCCAGGGAGAGCCGGGTCCGTTCGGCCCGGGAGGCGCGCTCGCAGCACCGGACCACCTGCGCGAGGACCAACGGACGGGACTGCGGCGAGACGGGTTCGGCGCCCAGGACCAGCCCGGTGCGGATGGCGTCCGCGACCTCGGACCGGCGGTGCCCCAGGTGTGGGACGAGCGACTCGCGACAGACCGGGTCTGCGGAGGTGCCCAGCGCCCGGAGCAGGGCCAGGTCGCCCCGCGTCGGGATGTGGTCAGGGTCCTCGAGCAGGTCGAGCGCGTGGGGGAGCAACCAGGTGGCGTGGGCCACCAGCGCCTCCTCGAGCCCTTCGCGGCCAGCGTCCCCGGCGAGGCCCAGCAGGGTCGGGGCGAGGCTCGGGTGCGGGGCCTCGGCGGCGGCCGCGAGCAGTGCCTCCCGTTCGGCGTCGCCCAGCGCGAGCCCCCTGACGAACTCGTGGACCGCCGCCGCCTGCTCCGGCGTCACGGTGCCGTGGTCGGAGGCGGCTCGGTGAAGTGCCCCGACGACTCCGCTGGCGTGCAGCCTCGGGTCGGGTGAGCGCTCGAGTGCCACGAGGTCGGCCCCTGAGTCCGCCCAGCCATAGGCAACCCTGGCCGCGAGGGCGCGGACCGAGGTGGGCGTCGTCGCCTCGTGGAGCAACCGGAGGACGGCGGCATGGGTCGACGCCCCGAGGGGCTCGTCGCCGTCATCGGCCTCGTGGCTGGCGACGACCTCGAGGGCCTGCTCCTGGACCACGGGGTCGCCGGAGTCGAGCAGCTCGCCGACCCTCTCAGCGAGGTCCTGCGGCCGGGCCTCGGCCACCAGGTCGAGCCCGAGACGGACGTCCGTGGGGTCCCGTGACGCGAGCAGCCGGTCGACCACCTCGCGCGAGGCCGGGTCGTCGATCCGCAGCGCAACCGGGTCCCAGGCGCGGCTGCCGAGTGCGTGGCGCAGGTCGCGGCCGTACTGGCGGTACGCGAGGAAGGCGAGCAGCGCCCAGCCCAGCGTGAGCACGAAGGTGAGGACCAGCACGGCCAGCGTCCCCAGCCCGAGCCGCGGCCAGACCAGCAGCACCACGCCGACGAAACCCAGGGCCAACGGCACCCCTGCCGCCTCCACCCGGGTCTGCGCGGCGAAGCGCTCGCGGGCGTCGAGGGCCTGGTAGGTCGCGTTGACCGAGGTGCGGGTGGTGCCGTCGGTCAGCGACAGGTCCACCACCTGCTGCGCGCAGACGACGAGGAAGAACGCGGTGCTCGCGGCGCCGGCCGACCATCCCGTGGCGAGGCCGACGATGACGAGCACGAGGACCCCGAGTGGGTTCGCCGCGAGCCCGAGCTTGATCCCGTAGCGGGTCAGCAGCCACCCCGCCAGGCCGAAGACGAACAGCACGCTCGTCACGTTGATGACCGCACCGAACACGCCCTGGAACCGGGCGAGGTCGGAGGGGTCCGGGTAGCGCAGCGCGGCCCGGTTCCACACCGTCCAGTCCAGCAGCTGGGTCACCGCCGCAGAGAGGAACTGGTAGCCGAACACCAACAGCACCAACGGGTTGCGCACGACCGAACCGACCGCACCACGCAGGGAGCGCCGCGGTGAAGGCAGCGCGTCCGCAGGCTCCGGTGCGGACCGCAGCTGTACGGCATACCGGCGTCCGGTGTGCGCCACGAGCACCACGAAGGCGAGCGCGACCACGACGTCGACGGCGAGCAGGTGGTCCGGCCCGCCGAACGGGCCGACGAGGGCCGCCGCGGCGAGCCCGCCGACCGCGAAGCCGACCGAGAAGCCCGCGGCCACCCTCGGGAAGCTGGACTTGAGCTCACGGACGTCGAGGAGCCGACCTGCCTGGGCGCCGACGATGACGAACCCGAGCGGGATCGAGAGCGGGAACAACACCAGCAGGGCTGCCGTGGCCAGGGTCGCCGACCGGAACGCCACCAGCGCCCAGCATGCGGCGACGACGAAGGTGTAGATCGCCAGCATGGTGACGCCGAGCCGGGTGAGCGACCACCGACGCTGGGCCCGGGACATCGCCAGCGAGGACCCCACCCCGGCCACGGCGACGCCCAGGTAGACCCAGGCGAGCTTGTCGGCGCCGTACGCGTGCAGGAAGAGCGCGCTCGCGGGCACGACGAGGAAGGCCATCATCAGGCCGAGCAGCACCGCTTGCCCGCCCAACAGGGCGACCTTGGTCCGGACGCCGGTCCCCGCCATCTCCGCGCCGCTCAGGTCGGCACGGTGTCTGGGACCAGCGCGGCGTGCGGCTCGCGCAGCCGGCGGGCCAGCTCGACGAGCACGCCGCGGGCGATCTCGGGACGGGCCACCAGGACCTCGTCGAAGGCAGCCTTGTGCAGCCGGAACAGCAGCCCGCGTGTCGTCGCCGTGACGGTGGCGGACCTCGGGTGCGGGTCGAGCACCGCCAGCTCGCCGACGACGCTCCCGGGTCCGATCAGCAGGCTGCGGTCGGCGCGCTCGACGCGCAGCTGTCCGGTCACGACGATGAACAGCCACGCCCCGAGGTCGCCCTCGCGCATCACCACCTCGCCGGCCTCGACCCGGACCTCCTCGAGGACCTGCGCCATCCCCGCGAGCACCCGGTCGGGCGTCGACGCGAAGAGTCCCACGTGGCGCAGCAGGGCGACACGCTCCAGCGTGATGAGCACG
This sequence comes from Pedococcus sp., assembly GCA_025936615.1. The sequence continues at coordinate 11,008 of JAICSZ010000003.1, forward strand.
CCTCGACGCTAACGACTGCTCACGCGGCTGGGGTACTGCAAAGGGACGACGCCGCCCCACACCTGCCGCGCTACGGGCTCACCGCCAGCACCCCGTGCGCCCCACGCTCGGCGTCGACCATGAGGTGGCTGACGAACGGGTAGTGCCCGGCCGGCCCGGCCGTGAGCTCGACGAAGCCGCCTTGTCCCGGCTGGAGGTCGATCGCCTGGGCGCCGCCGACGCTGCCGGGCTGTCCCTGGCGGAGCAGGTAGGCGCCCTCCTTGAAGACCGTGTCGAGCTGCCCACCCACGAGGTGGAACGAGGTCGGCCGGTTCGGCCCGGCGTCCAGGACCCAGATGCGCACGCGGTCACCGGTGGTCGCGGTGAGCGGGTCGTGGTCGTACTGGTTGGCGAACCCGTTGAACACCACGGCATCCGGCTGCTCGGCCGTGATCTTCGCCGGGTCGGCGGTCCCGCCCTGGAGGCCGAGGTAGAGCTCGGACTGCACCACGACGTACTCCTGCGCGACCCGCGCGAGCCCCGGCGGGTCGATGATGACGGCGCCGAACATGCCGTTGGCGATGTGCAGCGACATCGGCATCGTGCTGCAGTGGTACATCCAGATGCCGGCGCGGGTTGCCTTGAAGGAGAACCGGACCGACTCGCCCGGAGCCACGGTGCGCATGGCCTCGTCCGGGGCGTACACGCCAGCATGGAAGTCGACGGAGTGGCCCATCGACGCGTCGTTGCGCAGCGTCACGTCGAAGGTGTCGCCCACGCGGCCGCGCAGCACCGGTCCCGGCGCGGTGCCGTTGAAGGTCCACAGCCGCTGGCGCACGCCGACCGCGACCTCGTGCTCGACCTCCTTGGCCGTGAGCTCGACGCGGTGGGTGGTCGGCCCGGCGTACGGCTGGGTGCGCGCGTCCCGAGCCTGGAACCCGGGCGGCGGAGCGGCCATGAAGTCCGGGCGTGGTGACGTGCCGGACGCCGGCGGGGCGCTGCCGGTGGGGGAGTGCGTCATCCCCGGCATGTCCGCCATGTCGTGGCCGGCGCCGGCGGCCGGCGCCGCCACCGCGGTCGAACCCGTGACGTGCACCGCGAACACCATCCCCATCTGCCGGTGTCCCACGACGCTGCACCAGCCATCGAGGTTGCGCCCGACGACGGGGACGACGACCTGGCCACGGGCGCCGGGTGCGAGCCGTCCGCTGGACTGTCCGGTCTCGAGGGTGAGGTCGTGCACGTCGCGGTCCTGGTTGACGACCCGGATGACGAGGCGGTCACCCGCCGGCGCCTCGACGACGGCCGGGTGGAAGCGCATGCCCTTGGCGACGACGTCCACGGTGGTGGTCCGGCCGGTCGCGACGACACCGGCGGCCCCGCTCGAGCTCGCCACGCCCCGCAGGCCGGCGGGGTCGATCGCGGCCCCGACGGCGACCGCCAGGACCACTGCCGCGATGCCGACCGCGGCCAGGCCGGTATGCCGCCCGCGCACCAGTGCGGACGCCTCCGGCACCTGCCGGGCCGGGCTGGGTGTGGTGGCCGCCTGTGCCTCCAGCCCCATTGAGGGAGAGGGGGTTTCGTCGCGACGGGCCGCCCGGAACGCCGGGACCAGCAGCACGAGGAAGGAGCCGAGGGCGACGAGGACCACGCCGGAGACGGCGACCCGCACCAGGCTAGGGCTGGGCAGCAGGCACACGACGAGCCCGAGGTTGGCCACGACCACGCGGGCCGCGCCTGCGCGGTCGAGGGCCTCCGTGGCTGCCCTGGTCCGTGCCGGGCTGCGACCGAGGACGACGGGGACGAGGTAGGACAGCGCCCCGAGCAGCACCTGGCTCGCGAAGCCGGCCGCGAGCGGCACGGCGACGGCGTGCCCGACCGCCCCGGCGTGGGCCCAGTCCGGCGCCGTGGCAACCGAGGCCACCATCCAGACCAGGGCCACGACGAGCCAGGCGACGCCCGCGAGCACGGACCACGCGGCATACGAGGCGGGTGGCCGTTGGCGCGCGGCGGTGACGAGGGGGGCCAGGCTGACCACGGCACCGACGAGGTAGACGGCGAGGCCCGCGGCGGCGACCGTCAACACCCCTGCCAGCACACCGGCCAGCGTCACCATGATGCCGGCGACCAGGACCGGCAGCGCGCGGGCGACGAGGCGCTCCGCGCCGGCGGCGATCCGGGTGCGCAGGATCGTCGGCCAGAGGGTGAGCAGGGTGCCCAGCACGGTCAGTCCGACCCACCCCAGGACGTTGACCGTCAGGTGCGCCAGCAGCACCCGGCCGTGGGCGCGGTCGCCGAGCCCACGGGCCAGCACCGCCCCGAGACCGGCACCGACCGGCAGGGCGGCGGCGGCGGCCACGTAGTAGTGGACGGTGGCCCCGAAGCGCGACGGGAGGGCGGCACGGAGCTGCAGGACCAGCGCCACGCCGTGCGCCGCTGCAGCCGCGCCGACCAGCACCGCTCCGGCGAGGACAGCGTCCCAGGTGTGCGTCATGACGCCGGTGACCGTGGCGAGCACGCCGAGGTTGAGCACGACGAGCTCGGCGGCCTGGCGGGGGCGACCGCCGGGTGCACCCCGCTTGAGCAGCGCGTCCGCGAAGTGGGCGCTCCACACGAGGATGGCGTTGGTCGCCGCGCCCAGCAGGAGCAGGTGCACCAGCAGCCAGCCGGACTCCGGGACGAACCGGTGGTTGAGGGCGACGAGGAGCAGCGCGACGAGCCACACCACGACGCCCGAGTTGGCTGCGAGGTGCCACTGGTGGCGTCGCTGGGGGCCCCGGGGGAGCTCGCTGGGCCGCGGGCCGAGGGCGGTCACCGGCGGACCTCTGCTAGACCGGGTGCTGGGGCAGCGTCGGCGGTCGTGGCGGCTGGCTGGTGGTCCTTGCCGACAGCGGGCGGTGCGGGCGCACGCGAGCCGCGGGCCCGCAGGGCCGACCACACCACGACGGCCACGAACAGGACCAGGGCGAGGCCGTTGAGCGCGCCGCCCAGCTGCCGGGGCAGCTCGAGCCCGCGCGCGTCGCCGACAGCGAGCCGCAGGAGCAGGGAAGCGTGGAGCAGCGCTGCGGGGACGTACATCACCGGGTGGTACGGGAGCCGTACCCGCAGCACGGCCGGGAGGATGACCGGCGCGTGCGCCATGATCATCGACATCGTGAAGCCGAGGAACACGGCGTGCACGGTGGCGTCGTACGCCGGGCCCTCGGTGGTGGGGCCGTGCAGCAACCAGACGGCGCCGGCGACGACGAGCCAGGCGTAGCCGGCGACGAGGCAGGCCGCGACGAACCGCGGCAGGCCGGTGGACCGGATGGTGCGACGGGTGACGTCGTGCGCGGCGAGCCAGCCCACCAGGGCCAGCAGCGAGAGCCCGAGCAGCGGGACCCCCCACCGTGGCCACAGCAGGGAGGTCGTCGTGGCCAGGACGACCGCCACGGAGACCGCGACGAGGCGGGCCGGGGCCGCGGTGCCGAGCAGCTCGAGGCGCGCCAGCTCGAGGCGCTCGCCGGCGATGGTGAGGACGACGAAGGCCGCCAGCCAGGGAAGCAGCCGCGAGACAGGCACGGAGCCCAGCCACAGCACGGCGCCACCGGTCGCCATGACGGCGCCCAGGGCCTGCACGACGACGGCGTCGTCACGGTTGCGTCGCCAGAGCCAGGCGTAGAGCAGGGCCATCGCGGCCGACCCGGCGACGAGCAGCCCCTGGCCGACCCGCAGGGGGACAGGCGTCACGACGAGCAGCAGCCCACCCAGCCCGAGCAGCGCCGGCGCGGCGAAGCCGGCCCTTCGTCGGAGGGCGACCGCGCGCTCGAGGGCGATGAGGGTCCCGACGAAGCCGAGCACCAGCAACGGGCCGTGGCTGTCGGGAAGCCGTTGCGAGACCGGGACGGCGGGAACCCCGATCAGCTGCAGCCCGGCGTCGATGCCGAGGAGCAGTGCGAGGCCGCCCGGGAGGAGGAAGGGGAGCCGGGCCAGCGTGGCGCTGGCTGCGGGCTTGCGGGCAGGCACTTGCTCAGGCGCTCCGCCGGGTGGCTCCGGTGAGGTGGAGCAGGCAGGCGCCGGGCTCGGCGAACGGCACCAACGAGGTCCGCCCGGTGCTGGTGTGCCACCTGTCGAGCGCCCCCCTGACGAGGCCGAGGTGCACGGAGCAGACCACCTCGGGCTGCTCCATCGCCGCCTCGAGCAGCGGGCACTGGCGCAGCCGGACGTGTTGGCGTCGCTGGTCCGCCTCGGGGTCGAACCCGAGGTCCCCCAACAGCTCCACCACGGACTGCCGTGCCGCTGCAGCGGTGGAGGGAGTGGGCTGGTGCTCTGCGAGCTGCGCGCCCCAGCCGGCTCCGGCCTCGAGCGCCTCCTCGCGCGGGTTGTCACTGGTGCGCGCGACCTGCATCGCGAGGGCGGTGGCGAGACCGGCGTACTCGGGGGCGGCAGGCGGCCTGGGCACCGCGGCATACAGCCACGACGGCCGGCCCCGGCCCTCCGCGCCGGCGCGCGCACGCTCGGCCAGGCCATCGGCGACCAGCGTGTCAAGGTGCTCCCGGATCGTGTTGGGGTGCTGGCCGGCTCGGTCTGCGAGCTCGGCCACCGTCACCGGCCCGGACTGCGACTCGAGGAGCTCGAGCACGGCAGAGGCGGCCCGGCTGGTCGGCGCGGCCGCGGCTGGGGCACGGTGCGGCGCCGGGCCGAGCCCTGCCGCGGCGCGGGCGAGCAGGGTGTCGCGCGCCTCACCGTCTGCATGTGGAATATTCACGGAAAGTAGTGTATTAAATCTAGTGAGCGTCCGCCACTCGGCGGACCGGTACCGGAGGTCATCGTGAACACCGTTGTCGTCGCCACCAGCGAGCAGGACGCCGCAGCCGCCGAGGCCGTCGTCCAGCACCACGCCGTCATGGCCGGGGCCCTCGCCGGGCTCAGCGAGCGGGTCGTCACCGCTTCGGGCAACGAGACCGCGGCGCAGGCCCGCGACGAGCTGGTCCACTGGTCGGTCACCGAGCTGCTGCCGCACGCCAGGGCCGAGGAGGAGGCGCTCTACCCCCTGGCCGCGGCCGAGGGCCGCCTGCTCGTCGAGTCGATGCTCGGGGAGCACGAGGCCATCGAGGGGCTGGTCGAGCAGCTGCGGTCCGCGGACACGCCGATGCGGGCAGCCGCGACGGCGAACGCCCTGCGGGTGGTCTTCGAGAGCCACCTGACCAAGGAGAACGACCTGATCCTGCCGCTGGTCGCCCAGACACCCGGTGTCTCGCTCGCCGAGGCGCTGCGCGGCATGCACGAGCTCCTCGAGGAGGAGGAGAGCCACCACGGACACGACGCACGGCCCGTGGCGGGCGCATCACCGGCTGGGCACGACCACGCGTGCGGGTGCGGCGAGGTGGACGGCCCGGAGCTGCCGGAGCTCGACGCGCGCGCCGTCCCGCACGCCATCCGGCACGCCACGATCTTCGGCGCCCTCGACGCGGTCCGCCCGGGCAGCGGCCTGGTCCTGGTCGCCCCGCACGACCCCTTGCCGCTGCTCCAGCAGGTCGAGCAGCGCGCTCCGGGCGCCTTCTCTGTCGACTACCTCGAACGTGGTCCCGAGGCCTGGCGGCTGCGCTTCCTGCGCACCCCCGCCTGATCACCTCACCCTCGGGACCCCCCGGTCGGCTGACCCCCTCACGCCCGACCGGCGCGCGACAAGGGGGCTGGCACACCGCCAGCCCCCTTGCTGCGTCTCCTCGTCGCCACGCGAAGGGCGGTGGAGCGCCCCGGGAGCGCCCGTAGGATCGGGGCATGCCCCCCTCGTCCCCTGCAGAGCACAGGCCTGCCCGGGGACGACGGCGAGGAGTGGCACCCCGGCGAGCCGCTGCGACACCGCGAACGGTGCCATCGGTTCCCGAGCTGAAGTACCCCGACCTGCCCGTGGTGGCGCGCAAGGACGACATCGCCGCCGCCATCCGCGACCACCAGGTCGTCGTGGTCGCGGGCGAGACCGGCTCCGGCAAGACCACACAGCTGCCGAAGATCTGCCTCGAGGTGGCACGTGGCCGTGATGGCCTCATCGGCCACACCCAGCCGCGACGCATCGCCGCCAGGTCGGTGGCCGAGCGCATCGCCGAGGAGCTGGAGGTGCCGCTGGGGGGCGCCATCGGCTACCAGGTCCGGTTCACCGACACCTCCAGCGACGACACCCTCGTCAAGGTGATGACCGACGGCATCCTGCTGAACGAGATGCAGCGCGACCGGATGCTGCGCAAGTACGACACGATCATCATCGACGAGGCGCACGAGCGGTCGCTCAACATCGACTTCATCCTCGGCTACCTCAAGCAGCTGCTGCCCCGCCGCCCGGACCTCAAGGTCGTCATCACCTCGGCCACGATCGACCCCGAGAAGTTCGCGGCCCACTTCGCGGACGCCACCGGGGAGCCCGCGCCGGTCATCGAGGTGTCGGGGCGCACCTACCCCGTCGAGGTCAGGTACCGGCCGCTCGTCGACCCCGACCGGCCCGATGCCGAGCGCGACCAGGTCACGGGCGTGTGCGAGGCGGTGGAGGAGCTCTGGACCGAGGCCCGCGGCGGGGACGGCGGGGGCCAGGACATCCTCGTCTTCCTCTCGGGGGAGCGCGAGATCCGCGACACCGCCGACGCGCTGGAGTCCATGAGCCTGCCGCAGACCGAGGTGGTGCCCCTCTTCGCCCGCCTCTCCGCGGCCGAGCAGCACCGGGTCTTCGCGAGCCACGCCGGGAGGCGGATCGTGTTGGCCACCAACGTCGCCGAGACCTCGCTGACCGTGCCCGGCATCCGTTACGTCGTCGACGCCGGCACCGCTCGCATCTCGCGCTACAGCCAGCGCACCAAGGTCCAGCGGCTTCCGATCGAGCCCGTCTCCCAGGCCAGCGCCAACCAGCGCGCGGGGCGCTGCGGCCGCCTCGCCGACGGCGTCTGTATCCGGCTCTACTCCGATGAGGACTACGAGTCGCGGCCGGAGTTCACCGAGCCCGAGATCCTGCGGACCAGCCTTGCCTCCGTCATCCTGCAGATGACCGCGCTGGGCCTGGGGGACGTGGCGAGGTTCCCGTTCGTCGACCCGCCCGACCCGCGCCAGGTCGCCGACGGCGTGCGGCTCCTCGAGGAGCTCCGGGCCTTCGAGACGGAGTATGCCGCCGGGTCGCCGGAGCCGGGCACCGCACCGCGGCGACGCGGCGGGGGACACAGGCTCACGGCATACGGCCGCATGCTGGCACGCCTCCCGGTGGACCCGCGGCTGGGACGCATGCTGATCGAGGCGGGGCGCCTCGGGTGCACCCGAGAGGCGCTCGTGGTCGTCGCGGCGCTGTCGATGCAGGACCCGCGCGAGCGGCCCGCCGACAAGCAGACCCAGGCGGACCAGTCGCACGCCCGGTTCCGTGACGAGCACTCGGACTTCATCTCCCTGCTCAACCTGTGGGGCTACCTCAAGGAGCAGCAGAAGGCGTTGTCGCACAGTGCGTTCCGCCGCATGTGCCGCAACGAGTTCCTGCACTACCTGCGGGTTCGCGAGTGGCAGGACCTGCACACCCAGCTGCGCAAGGCGTGCCAGGCGGTCGGGATCGACACCCGCCAGGCGACGTCCGCCAAGGGGGAGCCGCCGAACGCCGACGTGGTCCACCAGGCGCTGCTCGCCGGGCTGCTGTCCCACGTCGGCCTGCGGGACGAGGCCAAGCGCGACTACCTCGGGGCGCGCGGCGCGCGGTTCGGCATCTCACCGGGCTCGACGCTGTTTCGCCGCCAACCCACCTGGCTGGTGTCGGCCGAGCTGGTCGAGACGACCCGGCTGTGGGCGCGAACCAACGCCCGGATCGACCCGCTGTGGGCCGAGCAGCTCGGCCAGCACCTCGTCAAGCGCACCTGGTCCGAGCCGCGCTGGTCCCGCAAGCAGGGGGCTGCCCTGGCGACCGAGCGGGTCACGCTCTACGGCGTCCCCCTGGTTGCCTCGCGCACGGTGCAGTACGCGCGGGTCGACCCCGAGGAGTCGCGCGAGCTGTTCATCCGGCACGCGCTCGTCGAGGGCGACTGGGACACCCACCACGAGTTCTGGCGGGTGAACACTGCTCTGCTGCAACGTCTCTCGGACCTCGAGGAGCGCGCGCGCCGCCGCGACATCGTGGTCGACGACGAGGACCTCATCGCCTTCTACTCTGCCCGCATACCGGCCGACGTCGTCTCCCAGCGCCACTTCGACTCGTGGTGGAAGAAGGCGCGGCGCGAGACTCCGCACCTGCTCGACTTCACCGAGGACCTGCTGACCCGGGACAGTGCGCAGGAGGTGTCGACCCTGGACTTCCCCACGCTCTGGCGCCAGGGCGGGCTGGAGCTCCCCGTCACGTACCAGTTCCAGCCGGGGACAGCCGCCGACGGCGTGACCGTGCACATCCCGGTGCAGGTCCTCAACCAGGTGGTCGACGAGGGGTTCGACTGGCAGGTGCCCGGGCTGCGCCCCGAGCTGGCCACCGCGCTGGTGAGGTCGCTGCCGAAGGGCACGCGGGTGCACTTCGTGCCGGCCCCGGACCACGCCGTCGCGGCCCTGGCGGACGCACACCCCGGCGGTGGCCGGCGGCTCGTCGACGAGCTGGCGAGGGTGCTGCGCGCGCACACCGGGACCCCCATCGACGCCGGCGAGTTCGACCCGACCCGGGTGGCGGACCACCTGCGCGTCACCTTCAGCGTCGAGGACGGCCGGGGACGGGTACTGGGCACGAGCAAGGACCTCGGCGAGCTGCAGGACCGGCTGGCCGGGCAGGTGCAGCGCCGCATGTCGCGTGCGGGGGCCTCGATCGAGCGGAAGGGCCTGCGGCAGTGGGACTTCGGCGTGCTTCCGGAGACGTTCGAGTCCCGCTCCGCGGGGCAGGTGGTGCACGGCTTCCCGGCGCTCGTCGACCGGGGCGACCGCGTCGACCTCGTCGTCATGGCGGGGGAGCGCGAGGCGGGTGCCGCGACCGCGCTCGGCGTGCGACGCCTGCTGCTGCTCAACACCACTGCGCCCTGGAAGCGCGTCCTGGCCCGGCTCAGCAACGCCCAGAAGCTCGCGCTCGGGGACAACCCCCACGGCAGCGTCCCCGCGCTGCTCGAGGACTGCCTCGCGGCCGCGGTGGACGCGGTGGTGGGTGAGCACGGCACCGGGCCATGCGGCATACGGGACGAGGAGGCGTTCGGCGAGGCGCTCGCCGCGGTGCGCACCCACGTGGCGACGCGCGTACTGACCGTCATCGACCAGGTCGAGCCCGTGCTCTCGGCGGCGCGCGAGGTGCGGCGCCGGCTCGGCGCGCTGAGCGCGCCCGTGGCGTCCGGCCTGGCCGCCGACGTCCGGGCCCAGCTCGACAGCCTCGTCCACCCCGGCTTCGTGGCGGAGACCGGGCTCGCGCACCTGCCAGACCTGCGGCGCTACCTGCGCGCCATGCTCCAGCGCCTCGAGAAGGCGCCGTCGTCGCCGTCGGCGCTGGCCCGCGACGCGGCCAGCCAGGAGGTGGTGGACCGGGTCGAGACGGCGTATGCCGACCTGCTCGACTCCCTGCCCCCCGTGGAGCGTCGCTCCGCACCCGTCCGCGACGTCGGATGGATGGTGGAGGAGCTGCGGGTGAGCCTGTTCGCGAACTCACTGGGGACCGCGATGCCGGTGTCGGAGAAGCGGGTCCGCGCCGCCATCGCCGCCCTGGAGACGCAACGCTCGGCGCTGTCAGACCCCTCTGGTTGACTTCGTGCACGGTCGAGGTGGGGCTCGGCCTAGAGGGTCGAAAGGGAAAGCTGATGGGGAAGAAGGTGTGGTTCCGGGCGTTCGTCGAGCGCCTGCTGATGGCACAGTTCGACACCCGCGAGCTGGTGGTGGACGTCGACGGCGACGTCCCGTTCCACGACGAGACCGCGGCGTGCTGGGTGAGCATTGAGACCCGGCCCGCGCAGGCATCGCGGCCGACGGGATCCGCCCGACGGCAGCGGCACTGCGCGAGGTCAACGACCTCAACCAGCGGGCGGGCCTGGCAAAGGTCACGCTCGGCGCGGGCCGGGTCGTCGTCGAGGTGCGGCTGCCGGCCGACCAGGTGAGCGCGCGGTCGCTGTCGCGCGCGTGTGGCCACGTCGTGGGGATGGCCGATGACGTGGGAGTGCTGTTCGCGGGGGTGTTCGGCGGTTCAACCCCCTTTTCGGCGGCTGTCGAGGCAGGCTGACCCCCGTGGTCACCTGCCTGCCGGAGTCGCCGCGGTTCGAGTCGAGCGCCGAGCGCGACGTGTTCGAGGTCCTGCGGGAGCAGCTGCGCCCGGAGGACGCCCTCATCGCCAACCAGCGGTTCGTCGACCGCACCAAGGACCACGAGGTCGACCTGTTCGTCCTGATGCCGGGCTACGGCGTGGTCGCGGTCGAGGTCAAGGGCGGGTCGGTCAGGCACACCGGCGAGGCGTGGGAGCAGCGCAGCCGCGGCGGCAACGTGCGTCGGGTCGAACCGGTGGACCAGGCCCGCAAGGCGCTCTACGCAGCCCGTGACTACGTCGAGGGCGACCCGCGGTGGCGGGAGGGCAGCCGCAGCCGCATCCGGTGGGGCTACGCCGTTGCGTTCCCCTACACCGAGCTCGACGACGACTTCGCCGCGCCGGACGCACCGCGCTGGCTGGTCCAGGACAAGGCAGACCTGGCCCACCTGCGTGACCGGCTCCGCGAGGTGGTGGCCTGCCAGGAGACCCGCAACAGGGTCCCGGACCTCGACGACGTCGAGCTGGTCCGCGAGATCCTCCGGGGCCGCAACAGGCCGGAGCTCTCGGTGACGGCGGAGGCCGACGAGCGCGACGCCGAGGCGCAGCGGCTCACCCAGGAGCAGCTGATGCTGCTGCGCGTCACCCGGCTGCTGAACCGTGTCGAGGTCCGCGGCGGCGCCGGCTCGGGCAAGACCGTGCTCGCCCTCCAGCAGGTGCGCGAGCTCGCCCGAGGAGGCGGGCCCGACAAGCGCAGCCCGCAGCGGGTGGCCCTCGTCTGCTACTCCCGGGGCCTGGCCGCGTTCTTCCGCCGGGTGACCGGGGCGTGGCCGCGCAAGGAGCGACCGGCGTTCGTCGGGACGTTCGAGGAGCTCGGCCAGCTCTGGGGTGCCGAGCCGGAGCGCGACTGGCTCGAGCGGGTGCAGCCGCCGCCAGGTCCCACCCGGTCCACCCGCTACTACGAGGAGGCGCTGCCGTAGCAGATGGCCCACCTGGCTCGCGCCCTCGGGCCGGGCCGGCGCTACGACTCCTTCGTGGTGGACGAGGCGCAGGACTTCGCCGACCTGTGGTGGCAGCCCATCCTCGGGGGGCTCAGGGACGAGGAGACCGGCGGGCTCTACCTCTACTCCGACGCCAACCAGCGGGTGTTCAGCCGGTTCGGCGCGCCACCGGTCCCGCTCGTGCCGCTGGTCCTGGACCACAACCTGCGCAACACCGCCGAGATTGGCCGCACCATCAACCCGCTTGCGCCCAACCGGATGCGGCTGCTCGGCGGGCACGGACCCGAGGTGACGTGGGTGCAGAGCACCAGGGAGCAGGCGCTCGAGGCGGCCGAGGAGCAGGTGCTCGAGCTGCTCGAGGAGGGCTGGCGCGCCCAGGACGTCGCGCTGCTCACCGTCGGCAGCCGCCACCCGAGGCAGAAGGACGCCTACGCCGACCCCGAGGCCTACTGGTCCACCTTCTGGGACGACGCGGACGTGTTCTACGGCCACGTCCTGGGCTGCAAGGGGCTGGAGCGCCGGGCCGTCGTGCTGTGCGTCAACAAGGACGAGGTGCACGACCGCGACCGGGAGAAGCTCTACGTCGGGCTGTCCCGGGCGACCGACCGGCTCGTCGTGGTGGGGGACTCCGGCTACGTCCGGGCGGTCTGTGGCGACGAGGTCGCCCGCCACCTGGGCATCCCCACCTGAGGCGCCACCGGGCGCCACGCCGACCGACTCCGGGACGCGCCCGGAATCGAGTGGGATGCTGAGGCGTTGGACTTTCACGAACCGACCGAACGACTGCACCTGGAGTCACCGTGCTCAACCCGTCCGAGCTGTACCACTTCGAGACCGACACCGACCCGCGCGAGCTGCGCGCCTCCGTGCTGCTCGTCGGCCTCGGCGGGTTCATGGACGCCGGACACGCCCAGCGCCTGCTCACCGAGCACCTGCTGGCCACGGGCGAGTCCACCGTGGTGGCCTCGTTCGACGTCGACCAGCTGCTCGACTACCGCAGCCGCCGGCCGCCCATGGTCTTCGACGCCAACCGCTGGCTCAGCTACGAGGACCCCGCGCTGCTGCTGCACCGGGTCGTCGACCGCGACGGCACGCCGTTCCTGCTGCTCACCGGCCCCGAGCCGGACTTCCAGTGGGAGCGGGTGGCCGAGGCCGTCCGCGAGCTGGTCGTCACGCTCGGTGTCGACCTGGTCGTCAGCGCCCACGGCATCCCGATGGCGGTGCCGCACACCCGGCCGATCGGCATGAC
>JAICSZ010000402.1 GCA_025936615.1 Pedococcus sp.
GAATACGCACGAGCGTTGGGTGTCGACACCGATGCGTTGCTGGTGAGCCAGCCAGACACCGGTGAGCAGGCACTCGAGATCGCCGACATGCTGATCCGTTCCGGCGCGCTGGACGTCATCGTCATCGACTCGGTGGCGGCGCTCGTGCCCCGCGCCGAGATCGAGGGCGAGATGGGCGACAGCCACGTCGGCCTCCAGGCCCGCCTCATGTCGCAGGCGCTGCGCAAGCTCACCGGCGCGCTCAACAACACCGGCACGACGGCGATCTTCATCAACCAGCTCCGCGAGAAGATCGGTGTGATGTTCGGCTCTCCCGAGACGACGACGGGTGGCAAGGCGCTGAAGTTCTACGCCTCGGTCCGCCTCGACGTGCGCCGGATCGAGACCCTCAAGGACGGCAGCGACCCGGTCGGCAACCGCACCAGGGTCAAGGTCGTCAAGAACAAGGTGGCCCCGCCGTTCAAGCAGGCGGAGTTCGACATCCTCTACGGCCAGGGCATCTCCCGTGAGGGCGGCCTGATCGACATGGGTGTGGAGCACGGCTTCGTCCGCAAGTCCGGCGCCTGGTACACCTACGAGGGCGACCAGCTGGGGCAGGGCAAGGAGAACGCCCGACAGTTCCTCAAGGACAACCCCGACCTCGCCGACGAGATCGAGAAGAAGATCAAGGAGAAGCTCGGCGTCGGCCCGCAGGTCGACAAGCCGGCCGACCTGGTCGCGGAGGTCCCGGTCGAGTTCTGAGCAGCCGCTCCGACCGGCCACCGGTGACGACCAATGACTGACCGACACGACGCGGCGAGGGCGGCTCTCGAGGCCGCCCACGCCGCGACGTCACGGCCGATGCCGCCCGACGAGCCACGCGACGCTGCCGAGCCCCGGCACGCCACGGCGCGGCGCCGCAAGGGGCAGCACAGCGAGGGGCAGCACAGCAAGGGGCAGAGACCGGCCGCCTGGCAGCCGGTCCCCGGTGACCCCGAGCAGGACCCCCGGTCCCGTGACGGCGAACCGGACCCACACGACGTCGCCCGCCAGATCGTGCTCCGGCAGCTGGCCATGGGGCCGCGCAGCCGCAAGCAGCTGCGCGACAAGCTGCGCCAGCGCGCCTGTCCCGACGACGTCGCCGAGGCGGTCCTCGACCGGATGACCGAGGTCGGACTCATCGACGACCAGGCGTACGCCGGGATGCTGGTCCGCTCCCAGCAGGCCAGCCGGGGGCTGGCCAAGCGCGCCCTCGCCCGTGAGCTGCGCACCAAGGGAGTGGACGACGACACGGCCCGCGACGCCCTTGCACAGGTGTGCCCCGAGGACGAGCGGGACCAAGCGGCGCGGCTGGTGGCCAAGAAGCTGCGGGGCATGCACGGCCTGGACGCCACGGTCCAGACCAGGCGGCTCGCGGGCATGCTCGCCCGCAAGGGGTATCCCGTCGACCTGTCCATGCAGGTCATCCGGGACGCCGTCCGCGAGGCGCCCGAGCACCGGCGCGACTGAGTGCACCACCCGCCGCTGTACCCTCCACCCGTGTCCGCGCCCTCCCCGAGCATCACCGGAACGGTCGTCTCGCGACTGCGAACCGTTGCCGGCGCGACGCGCACCCCGCGACGCAACCGGCACCTGGCCAACCTGCTCGCCTTCATCGCTGGGATGCTCAACTCGGTCGGCTTCGTGGCCGTCTCGGTCTACACCTCGCACATGACCGGCATGACGGCGTCGGTGGCCGACCACCTGGTGCTGGGCTCGATGAGGCTGGTCCTCATCGGCGTCGAGGCCATCACGTTCTTCGTGGCGGGCGCCGCGACGTGTGCCGTGCTGTTCAACTGGGGGCGCCGCAGACACCACGAAGCACGGTTCGCCACCGTCCTGGTGCTCGAGGCACTGCTCATCCTCGCCTTCGGCGGTCTCGCGGACCTGCTCACCTGGCGCCACCGGGACATCGTGTTCGTTGCCGTGCTCTGCTTCACGATGGGGCTGCAGAACGCCATCATCACCAAGATCTCCGCAGCCCAGATCCGCACCACGCACGTGACCGGCATGGTGACCGACATCGGGATCGAGCTGGGGAAGCTCGCGTACCGCAGCCGGATGCCCGGCCAGCCCCGAGTGCGCGCAGACCTGGCCAAGCTCGGCATGCTGACCGGCTTGGTCGCACTCTTCTTCGTCGGCGGCGTGACGGGTGCCTTCGGGTACCTGGCCCTGGGGTTCCCCGTGCTCGTGGCGCCCGCCCTGGTCCTGCTCGCTGTTGCGGCACCGCCGCTGGTTGCCGACCTGCGTCACCGAGCCGAGCCGGGGACCGAGCCGGGTGCGCCGTTCACCCTGGCATGAGATGGACGTCACCGTGCACCGCCCAGCTGCCCGACTGAGGCGCCCCCCTCCCGAGTGAGCCGGGCCGGGGACGCGGCCACGCGGCATACCGACTCGTGCGGAGCACGTACCCTTGTCGGTGCCATGACGACCAAGACCTACGACGTGCGCACCCACGGGTGCCAGATGAACGTGCACGACTCCGAGCGCCTCGCCGGCCTGCTCGAGACGGCCGGGTACGTCGACGTGAACAGCCTGCCCAGCGACGTCCGTCCCGAGGCCGCCGACGTCGTCGTCTTCAACACGTGCGCGGTGCGCGAGAACGCCGACAACAAGCTCTACGGCAACCTCGGCCAGCTGCGCCCGGCGAAGACCCGCAACCCAGACATGCAGATCGCGGTTGGCGGCTGCATGGCCCAGAAGGACCGCGCCACGATCGTCGAGCGGGCGCCGTGGGTGGACGTCGTGTTCGGCACCCACAACATCGGC
>JAICSZ010000317.1 GCA_025936615.1 Pedococcus sp.
CGCCTCGCTCGCCCTCGACGCGCTGGCCGGACTGGGCACGTCGCGGCTCACCCAGCGGCTGGTCCGGCGGGAGCAGGTGGCCAACGCCGTGCAGGGCCACGCGATGGGCCTGGTCGACGGAGTGTCGCTGGGGTTCGTCGTCGTGGACGTCGCGACCGGCGAGGACCCGGACGCCCTCGAGGCGGCAGTCGTCGAGGAGCTCGAGCGGTTCGCGGTGGAGGGACCCACCGAGGTCGAGATGGAGTCCGCGATGGCGCAGTCGGAGCGGTCCTGGCTGCACGCCCTAGCCAGCCAGGAGGATCGGGCGGACCTGATCAGCCAACACGTCCTGCTGCACGAGGACCCGCAGTTCATCAACACCTTCCTCGACCGGCTCGGCGCCATCACGCCCGAGCAGGTGCGGTCCGCTGCGGCCCATTGGCTGCGGGCGGAGAGTCGGGCCGTGGTCGCCCACCTGGTCCAGCGCGAGGAGGACGCGGCGTGAGCACGACCGAGCTCCCCGAGGCGGAGCGCCCGGAGGTCCAGCCGCCCGAGCCGTGGGTCTTCCCCGAGCCGACCCGGCACCAGCTTGGCAACGGGCTCGAGCTGGTCGCCTACGACGTGCCCGGCCAGTACGTCGTCTCGGTGCGGACGGCGCTGCCGGTGCCGCTGTCGGTCGAGCCGCCCGAGGTCGAGGGCGTCGCGACGATCATGGCCCGGCTGCTCGACGAGGGGACCGACCAGCACAGCGCGGAGGAGTTCGCAGAACTGTTGGAGCGCAAGGGGATCGCGCTCGGTGCGGGCGTGACCGACAGCGGACTGGCGGTCGACCTCGACGTCCCCAAGGCGCGGCTCGATGAAGCCCTTGACCTGTTGCGGCAGGTGCTGGCCGAGCCCGTCTTCCCACAGCCCGAGGTGGACCGGCACATCCGGACGCGGCTGGCCGAGATCGAGCAGGAGCGCGCGATCGGTGCCCACCGGGCTGCGCGCGAGCTGGTCGCCACGGTGTACGACGAGGGCGACCGCGCCTCTCGGCCCACGGGCGGCACCAGCACGTCGGTCGCCGCGATCACGCGCGAGCACCTGGTCGACTTCCACCGCCAGCACGTCGGTCCGCGCGGCATGACCGTCGTGGTGGCCGGCGACCTGCAGGGCCTCGACCCGGTGGCCGTGGTGGAGCGCACCCTCGGCACCTGGGCCAACGAGGCCCAGGTGGAGGAATCCGCAGCACGAGCCGCGGTCCTGGCCGGCAACGCCGCTCGGGTGGTGGTGGTGGACCGACCGGGTGCGGTGCAGAGCGACCTCATGGTGGGCTGCCCCGGACCCGACCGGCGCACGGAAGGCGGCTGGCCGGCATACCCGGTGCTGTCGTTCGTCGTGGGGGGCTCACCCAACGCACGCGTCGACGCGGTGCTGCGCGAGGAGAAGGGCTACAGCTACGGCATCCGCTCGGGGTTCCGGCCGCGCAGGGTGGGCGGGCTGTTCCTGACGTCGGGCTCGGTCCGCGCCGACTCCACCGTCGACGCGGTGCGGCTGCTGCTCGAGATCCTCGACGGGGCCCGCGACGGGTTCACGGAGGAGGAGGTGCGCGCGGGGGTCGACTTCATCGGCAAGACGGCGCCCGGGCGGTTCGCCACGGCCGACGCGGTCGCCGACGAGGCCGCGATGCTCGCGCTCGACGGGCTGAGCACGCAGTTCACCACCGAGACGCTGACCGCCATGCGCGAGCTGCGGCCGCAGGACCTGCAGGAGGCCTACCGCCGCTGGGTCGACGGAGCGTGGACCGTGGTCGTCGTGGGTGACGCGTCGTCGTGCGTCGAGGGCCTGCGGGAGCTCGGCATCGGCGAGGTCAGCGTCGTCCCCGCCTGAGGTTCGATCCGCGTCCGCCGCTGCGCCGCCCTGCCCCTGCCGTACCGCAAGTCTTTGATGGATCCCCGTCGCCATGGCAGCCGCGATCCATCAAAGACTGCGGGGTGGTGGCTGGCCTGTCGCAAGCTCGGGCCATGCCTGTGGACAACTCGGGTGGCTGCGGCCACATTTCGGCCACGCTGGGACCGTGCCAGTCGACTGGGGGAAGCTGCGCCGGCTCGCCGACCAGCAGTGCGACCTGCTGACGCGCTGGCAGTGCCTTGAGGCCGGGCTCAGCGAGGGCACGCTGAGGTGGCGGACCGACTCCGGGCGGTGGGTGCGGCGCCTTCCGGGGGTCTTCCTGACCAAGCCCGGTCGCGGTGACTGGAGGGTCTCCGCGATGTCGGCGCTGCTGTGGGCGCAAGGCCCGGAGGCCGCAGCCAATGCCGCGTTCCGAGGTCGCTCCGCCGCGCACCTGTGGGGTCTCGAGCGCAACCCGCCGGACGTGGTCGAGCTGGTCGTGCCATACGCACGCACCATCGCCGAGCCGGAAGGGGTACGGATCCGCAGGTCCATGCGCTGGGACGGACTGGTCGACGACCTTGCCTACCCCTGGCGAATCACCGTGGCCGCAACGGTCATCGAGCTGGCGCGCCTTGGCTCGCCGCTCGACGCCCTGAGCCAGGTCGCCCGCGCGGTCCAGCACGAGCTCGTCAACACCGCCCAGCTCAGGCAGGAGATCGTGGCGCGGGGCGGCCACCGCTACAGCAAGCTGCTCCTTCCCGCCCTGTGCGACGTCGACGACGGAGGCGAGAGTGGCGCCGAGCTGCTCTACATCCGTGACGTGGAAGGGGCGCACGGGCTGCCGACGGCGGCTCGCCAGGCGCCCTCCGACGTGGGTCGTCGCCGGCACCACGACAACGAGTACGAGGCGTACGACCTCATCGTCGAGGTGGACGGGCGGCTCGGGCACGAGCTGTGGAGTGACCGGGTCAGGGACGGACGGCGCGATCGCCAGCTGCTCTCCGAGAGGCGGGTGACGACACGCGTCTTTTTTGCGGACGTCGCGGTCACTCCGTGCCAGACGGCGCTGGACATCGGCGCGATCCTGACCTCTCGCGGCTGGCGGGGGCAGCTCCGACGGTGTCGTCGTCGGGGTTGCCCGGTCGCGAGACGGCGGACGCCAGCTACCGCCATCCGCGCACCCGCGAGTCTTTGATGGATCCCCGTCGCCCTGGCAGCAGGGATCCATCAAAGACTCGGGGGAGAGGCGGGGTGCGTCCGGGACGGGGGGCGCGCAGGCGCCGGGTCAGGCGCGGGTGTCCGTGCCGATCCGCTCGAGCACCTCGTCGTGCAGGATGCCGTTGGTCGCGACCGCGTTGCCGCCCCACGGCCCGTCCTTGCCGGCCAGCGAGGTGAACCGGCCACCGGCCTCGAGCACGATCGGCACGAGCGCCGCCATGTCGTGCACGGCCAGCTCCGGCTCGGCGGCGATGTCGACCGCACCCTCCGCCACCAGCATGTAGGACCAGAAGTCGCCGAAGGCGCGCGTACGCCAGCAGTCGTCGGCCAGCGCGAGGAACTCCTCGCGACGCCCGACCTTGCGCCAGGACCCGACGCTCGAGTACGACAGGGAAGCGTCGCCCAGCTTGGAGACGCGGGAGACGTGGATCCGCTTGGCCGCGGTGAGGCTGCGCCCCGACCACGCCCCCGAGCCGGTCGCCGCCCACCAGCGCCGTCCCAGCCCCGGCGCTGCGACCAGGCCGAGGACGGGGGTCACGTTGTCCACCAACGAGATCAGAGTCGCCCAGGCGGGTACGCCCCGCACGAAGTTGTGGGTGCCGTCGATCGGGTCGATGACCCAGCGGCGTGGCCCGTGGC
>JAICSZ010000069.1 GCA_025936615.1 Pedococcus sp.
TCGGGGCCGCCTCGCCGTCGAGGATCAGCACGTCGAACGTGGCGTTCTCGACCGCCTCGATCACCGCAGCGGCGGTGGCGCACTCGCGCCACGAGGTGACCTCGACGTCGCGGGCCGGGCGCCGGCCGACGTTGACCCGGACGGCGTCGCGGGTGGTGATGTCGTCGCTGTACAGCAGCACCGAGATCGGGTGCGACGAGGACGACCCGGAGGGGTCTTCGGCGGCGCCGGACCCGGTGGCGGTGGCGTGCGAAGCGGTCATGGCGACGATGCTACCGGCGGTCAATTTCGGCCCGCGACATACCCTTCGGGGGGTCGACGGTGTGCCGGGTGGCGAATGTGGCAATAATGGCGCACGTGGCGACAGCATCTGCAGTGACCTCGCAGCCCCCGAGCAAGCCCAGGACCATCCCAGGACACGGTCCGGTGTCCCGTCCCAACATGGTCTCGGTGGGCACGATCGTCTGGCTCTCCAGCGAGCTGATGTTCTTCGCGGGCCTGTTCGCGATGTACTTCACGATCCGCTCGGTCGCTCCGGACCTGTGGTCCACCGAGACCAAGATCCTCAACGTGCCCTACGCCTCGGTGAACACGCTGATCCTGGTGGTCTCCTCGGTGTGGTGCCAGCTTGGCGTGCACGCCGCCGAGCACGGCAAGTCCCACCGCGGCAACGCCAGCCTCCTTGCGTTCAAGGAGTGGGGCATGCGCGAGTGGTACGTCCTGACGTACCTCTTCGGGGCGGTCTTCGTGTCCGGCCAGGTGCTCGAGTACGCGGAGCTCACCTCCGAGGGAATCACCCTGTCCGCCAACGGCTACGGCTCGGTCTTCTACATGACCACCGGCTTCCACGCGATGCACGTGACCGGCGGGCTGATCGCCTTCCTGCTGATCATCGGCCGGACCTTCACCACCCGCCACTACAGCCACGCCCAAGCCGCGGGCGCCGTGGTGACCTCCTACTACTGGCACTTCGTCGACGTCGTGTGGATCGCGCTGTTCTTCACGATCTACGTGCTGAAGTGAGCCACCCGATGGCCGCCACCGCCTCCCCGCCCTGCCCGAACCGACTGACAGGACCGCTCCCGTGAACGCACTGGCCGCGCGGCGCCGGCACCCAGCCGCCATCGTCATCCTGCTGTTGCTCGGGCTGGTCGTGACCGGCTTGGCGTACTCCGCGTTCGCGCCCCGGCAGGCCCAGGCCGCCACCTCCGCCCAGGACCAGGTGCAGGAGGGACACAAGCTGTTCCTCGCGAACTGCGCCACCTGCCACGGGCTGGAGGCCCAGGGCACCAAGGACGGCCCCAGTCTCGCGGGCGTCGGCGCCGCCGCCGTCGACTTCCAGGTCGGCACCGGGCGGATGCCGCTGGCCGGGCCCACTGTCCAGGCCCAGCGCAAGGAAGTCCACTTCACCAACGACGAGATCGCCTCCCTGGCCGCCTACGTCGCGTCCCTGGCCCCCGGGCCTGCCGTTCCCGACGCGAAGTACACCAACGGCGAGGACGCCGACCCGGGCAAGGGCGGCGAGCTGTTCCGGGTCAACTGCGCCATGTGCCACAACTACGCAGGCTCCGGCGGCGCGCTCACCCGCGGGAAGCATGCCCCGTCGCTCAAGGACGTGGAGGGCAAGTACGTCTACGAGGCCATGGTGAGCGGTCCACAGTCGATGCCGGTGTTCAACGACCAGAACATCGACCCGAAGTCGAAGAACGACATCATTGCCTACCTCAACACCATGCAGGCCACGCCGAACCCCGGACTGACGCTCGGCAGCCTCGGCCCGGTCCCCGAGGGCCTGTTCGCCTGGGTCTTCGGGCTCGGCATCATGATCGGCTTCGCGGTCTGGCTCGGGAGGCGGGCCGCCTGATGGACCAGGGACAGGACGACGCGATGAGCACACAGGACGGGCACGGCAGCGACGTCGCCCGCCACGGCGACGGCTACGGCGCCACGGCGGTCCGGCTCGACCAGGGCCACGTCGAGGTCTCGGCGGACCTCGCGGAGCGCTTCGCGAACCCCGGGCTGCCACCCCACACGCCCCGCATGGGCGACATCGACTCCGCTGCGGCCAGGCGGTCGGAGCGGCAGGTGGCCACCCTGTTCGGGCTCTCGATGCTCGGCACGATCGTCTTCCTCGTCGCCTACTTCGCGATCGACCAGCACGCCACCGCGTTCATCCCGGGCATCGGCAAGACGGACCTCTACCACGTGGTCCTCGGTGTCTCCCTCGGGATCTCCCTGCTCGGTATCGGCGTCGGCGCCATCCACTGGGCCAAGACGCTCATGCCTGACGTGGAGATGGTCGAGGAGCGCCACACCCTGCGGGCCTCGCAGGACGACCGCGACCGGGCGGTCGCGGGCTTCGTCGAGGGTGGCGAGACCTCCCAGCTCAACCGTCGCCCGGTGCTGCTGATGAGCTTGGGCGGCGCCCTGGGGCTGTTCTCCCTGCCGCTGCTGCTCCAGCTCGTGGGTGGGCTCGGCTCGGTCAACATCGACGAGCTCAAGCACACCATCTGGAAGAAGGGCGACAAGCTCGTCCGCGACCCCGAGAAGACGCCCATCCGGGCCGACCAGGTGACGATCGGCTCGGTCTTCCACGTCCTGCCCGAGTCCATCAAGGACTCCGAGCACCCGCTGGAGGACAAGGGCAAGGCGGCCGTGCTGCTGATGCGCCTCGACCCCAACGACATCAAGGTCAAGAAGGAGCGCGACTGGGGCCACGACGGCATCGTCGCCTACTCCAAGATCTGCACCCATGTCGGCTGCCCCGTCGGACTCTACGAGCAGACCACGCACCACCTCCTCTGCCCGTGCCACCAGTCGACCTTCGACGTGACCGAGGACTGCAAGGTCATCTTCGGCCCCGCCAAGCGGCCGCTGCCCCAGCTGAAGATCACCGTCGACGACGACGGGTACCTCATCGCGGACGCGCCGTTCGACCAGCCCGTAGGACCGAGCTTCTGGGAGCGTGACCGCAAGTGACCTCCGAGTCCCACACCTCCACCCCGGTCGACCGCCTGCGCCGCCACGACCGCGAGGCTAAGCCACCCACCAACCCCGCACTCAAGGGCGTCGGGGGCGTGGCCGGTTGGCTCGACGACCGCACCGGTGCCTCCAAGCCCTTCGGCTACCTCCTGAAGAAGGTCTTCCCCGAGCACTGGTCCTTCATGCTCGGCGAGGTCGCCATGTACTCGCTGATCATCTGCCTGCTGTCTGGGACGTTCCTGACGTTCTGGTTCGTGCCGAGCGCCAGCCAGGTGGTCTACGACGGGTCCTACATCCCGCTCAAGGGCGTGATGGTGTCGGAGGCCTACCGCTCCACGTTGGACATCTCCTTCGACATCCGTGGCGGGCTGGTCATCCGCCAGATCCACCACTGGGCCGCCTTGATGTTCATCGTGGCCCTGTCCGTGCACATGCTCCGGGTGTTCTTCACCGGCGCGTTCCGCAAGCCCCGCGAGATCAACTGGGTGATCGGCACCCTGTTGTCGATGCTCTCGATCGTGGAGGGCTTCGCCGGCTACTCCCTGCCGGACGACCTGCTGTCCGGCACCGGCCTTCGCGCGGCGGTGGGCTTCATCGAGTCCATCCCCATCGTCGGGTCCTACCTCGCCTACCTCGTCTTCGACGGCGCCTTCCCGGGTGAGGCGATCATCCCGCGCCTGTACTCCGTCCACATCCTGTTGCTCCCCGCGATCCTGGTCGGCCTGTTCACGGTGCACATCGGCTTGGTGTTCCTGCAGAAGCACACCCAGTTCCCGGGGCCCGGACGCACCAACGACAACGTCGTCGGCTTCCCCGTGATGCCGGTCTACGCCGCCAAGGCGGGCGGGTTCTTCTTCGTCGTCTTCGGTGTCACCGCCCTCATCTCGGGCCTCGTGACGATCAACCCGATCTGGGCCTACGGCCCCTACGACACCTCCCAGATCACTGCCGGCTCACAACCCGACTGGTACATGGGCTTCGCCGACGGTGCCTTGCGCCTGATCCCCGGCTTCTTCGAGTTCACCGCGTTCGGCTTCACGTTCTCGATGAACGTCTTCATCGGTGCGATCCTGCTGATCCCGGTGATGTACACCCTGATGGGCGCCTACCCGTTCCTCGAGCGGTGGGTGACCGGTGACCGGCGCGAGCACCACCTGCTCGACCGCCCGCGCAACAACCCGACCCGCACCGGGCTGGGCATGGCCGGCCTGACGTTCTACGGCGTGCTGATGTTCGCCGCCGGCAACGACATCATCGCCGTGGTGATGCACATGTCGATCAACGACATCACCCACATCCTGCGCCTGCTGGTGTTCGTCGGGCCGGTCATCGCCTACTGGGTCACCAAGCGGATCTGCCTGAGCCTGCAGCGCCGCGACCGCGACCTGGTCCTCCACGGCCGCGAGACGGGGCACATCATCCGCACGGCGACCGGCCGCACCTTCGAGCGCCACGAGCCGCTCGACGAGTACACGAGGTGGCCCCTCGTGCAGCACGAACAGCACCGGCCGCTCGAGCTGGCCGAGGCGGCGGACGGCAACGGCGTGGCCTCCCCCACGGCCCGCAAGGACAAGCTCCGGGCGCGGCTGTCACGGTTCTACTTCACCGACCGCGTCGAGCCGGTGACGCCCACCGAGCTGGCTGCCGCGCACCACGACGGGCACGGCCACGAGGCGATCGAGGCCGGCGAGGGCCGTCCGGAGCTGGAGCCGTCCGAGCGCTGAGCACCCGCCCGTGACGCCACCGCGCCGCACACGAGGTATGCCGCCTGCTCACCTGAGCGGGCGGCATACTCATGTCCCGTGGTGCACATGGATGCTGCGGAGTTCGAGGAGGCGGTGGGCGACGCCCTCGACGAGGTGCCCTCGGAGCTGATGGCGCTGCTCGACAACGTCGTGTTCCTCGTCGAGGACGAGCCGCCCGCCGAGGACCCAGACCTGCTGGGGATCTACGACGGCACGCCGCTGACCGAGCGGGGGGACGGCTGGGCCGGTGCGCTGCCCGACCGGATCACCATCTTCCGCGGGCCGCTCTCGCGGATGTGCGAGGACCGCGAGGAGCTGCTCGACGAGATCGCGATCACCGTGGTGCACGAGATCGCCCACCACTTCGGCATCGACGACGCCCGCCTGCACGAGCTGGGCTGGGGCTGAGCGGGCCTCAGCCCACACGCAGACCCAGGAGCTCGGAGACCGACGGCGCGGCGGCCGCCTTGCGCGGACCCGGCGCTCCGGCCGCCTCGGCGAGCAGCCGGGCCAGGGCGAAGTGGTCCAGCGTGGCGTGCACCCGTCGCTCGTGCAGGTCTGGGTGTGCGAGAACGGTGAGGACGCGGTTGCCCGCGTGGTGGTCGTCCTCGTCGGCAGTCAGCACGACCAGGAGCCGGCCGGTCGTCCAGTCGGGTCCGGACTGCACGCGACGCATCCACTCGGCGAACCAATCATCGGCGCTGGCCAAGGAGCAGTCGTGCGCGTCGTGGCACAGGTCGGGCAGGACCATCCCGACGGAGGGCAGCGTGCCGGCCGTGATCGCAGCCGGCAGCGCGGTCAGCGGCTGGTCGAATCGGCGACAGGCGGCGCGCTCGTCGCGGAAGTAGGCCCACGGGTTGTGCTTCACGGCATAGCGGCCGGCAGCGACGAGCTGGCAGGTCGAGGTCATGCCCTCTGCATAGACCCGTGCCGTGCGTCCGCGGGCCAGGGCCAGCCCGAAGACCGAGGCACCCCTCAGCGGGTGCTCTGCCGGGTCGTCGTCGTCATGCACCCCGTAGGTGCTTCCCCCCACCATGGCGAGGTAGTTGGGCAGCGACGGGTGTGTGACGGCGGTGTACTCGGCGGCGACGGCGTAGCGCCGACCCAGCCCCACGGCATACGGCATCTGTGCGGACATCTGGTCCGCCGAGTGGTTCTCCACCACGAACACGAGCACCTTGTCGACCCGCGGTGTCGCCGGCGCCGGCGGCGTCGTGGTCGCGGTGCCAGCGGTCGGCGCGGAGGAGGTTGCCCCTGGCGTGCCGGCGGCGGTGATGGACGTGCCGGAGCCGACCGTCGTGGCCGTGGTCGGTGCGCCCGCGGACCCGGTGCACGCCGCGAGGCCCAGCGCCACCACGAGGGCCGCGCACGCTGGCCCCAGCCGTCGGCAGGGGCTCAGACGAGCGCGCTCTGCTTCTGCCACTGGCTGAACGAGTACTGCCACACCCCGATGCCCTCGGTGGGCTGGAACACCCGGCTGGAGCCGGTGAACACCACGACGTCGCCGACCTTGGAGTTGTCGTACATCCACTGCGCGTTGGCCGGGGACAGGTTGGTGCAGCCGTGCGAGACGTTGGTGCTGCCCTGCGCACCGACCGACCAGGGCGCGGAGTGGAGGAACTCGCCCGTCCAGGTCACGCGCAGGTTCCACTGGGTGTCGATCTTGTAGTAGTTCGGGTTGCCCTTGGGGATGCCGACCGTGGCGGAGTCCATGGTGACCTTGTCCTGCTTGCCGATGATGACCTTGACCCCGGAGCGGGTCTCGGTCAGCTTCCCGGGCTTTCCGGTGCTGACGGGGATGGTCCTGACGACCTGACCGCCCTGGGTGACCTTCATCTGGTGCGTCTTGATGTTGACGTAGCTGATCATGGAGGAGCCGATCGAGAAGCTCGCACTGTCGTCGTTGGCGACCCACTTGTCCTTGCCGGTCTGCACCCCGGTCAGCGGGGCACTGACGCTGACCTTGGTGCCGGGCACCCAGTACTTCGCGGGGCGCCACATCAGCTGCCGGTTGTCCAGCCAGCCCCAGGCCCCCTTCTGGGCGGGGGTGGTCGTGACCTTGACGAGCTTCTCCACCTGGGCGCGGTACTTGGCGTCGGTGACCGCTGAGTCGAACTGGATGCTCACCGGCGCCCCCACACCGACCGTCTGGCCCGAGTAGAGGATGCCGTACGTCGCGGTGACCTTGGGCTTGATCGTGGTGAAGGTGGAGGTCGTGGTCGACGCCGTGCCGTCGGGACCCGACGCCTTGGCGGTCACGGTGTATGCCGTGTCGGGAGCCAGCAGGCCAGTGGACTTCCACGCGCCGTCGGCGCCGACGTCGCCCTTGACGGCATTGCCCTTGGCGTCGACGACCTTCACGTCACCAAGGGTGCCGACCGTGGCCTGCACGGTGATGGGCTCGGAGGGCAGCACGCCGGCGCTGTCATCGGCCGGGCTCACGGTCAGCTCCGCCGGCGTGGGCGTGACGGTCGGCGTGCTCGAGGTGGTGCTGCTGACCGAGCCGGCGACGTTGCTCGTCGACGGGCTGGCCGGACCGCCCTGGCACGCACTGACGAGGGCCGCCGTCGCGACCACCGCCAAGGCGGCCGCAAGACCCCGCGAGCGTCGTGTCTGCACCACTGAATGAACTCCTGTGCCTCTGGCGGCGCATGGCGCGCCGTCGCGTGTGTCCGTGCCGGCTCGGGCTGTGCCGGCCATGGCCGGCACTTCCCCACCCGAGGTGTATGACGCCGGGCAGCCCCGAATGGTTGTCTATGCAACTGTGATCGGCCGGACGGCCACTGTGCCGTGCCCAGCCCCCATGAGTTGGTCCAGGGCGCCTGTGGTGTCCCGGACTCGGTGCCATCCTACCCGCTCGGTGACCGTGTTCCTGACCGCGACGTGACGGCGCCCCAGCCCGAAGGGGCTGGGGGCGCCGTCACGCGCAGCTGCGGGTCACACCGCGTGGGGACCCCGGAAGTACTCGAAGGTCCACCCGACGAGCGCGAAGGCACCGAACACGGCGCCGATGACGAACAGCCACCAGCCCACCGCGAGGCCCAGGAAGCACACAGCCGCGGTGCCGCCCAGCGCCAACGGCCACCAGGAGTGCGGGGCGAAGAAGCCGTAGTCGCCCTCCTGCTCCTCGATCTCGCCGTGCGGGTTGTCCTCGGGGCGCTCGGGCAGGCGGCTCCCGGTGACGCCGAGGTAGAGCGCGATCATCCCGCAGAGCCCGGCGCACAGGAGCAGCCCGAAGATGCCGACCGGTTCCCCTCCCTTGGTGACGAAGGCGTAGATGACGCCCACCACGATGAAGAAGATCGCGATCTGGCTGAAGATCCTCGTCTCGGTCTTCATGGGTCAGTCGCGCTCCTCGTGGTAGCGGGGGTGCGGGTCCTGGTCTCGCTCACCGGTGTGGTGCGGCCCTCCAGCGGCGCCGGCCTCGGCCACCCCGACGACCCGCGCCAAGGTGTTGGGGTCGGCGTCGACGGTGCCCGCCGGAGCCGCCTCGGGGTGGTGCAGGTCGAACGCCGGGCGCTCGGAGCGGATCCGCGGGATGGCGTCGAAGTTGTGCCGCGGCGGCGGGCAGGAGGTGGCCCACTCGAGCGAGGCGCCGTATCCCCACGGGTCGTCGGTCTCGACCAGCGGGGCGTGCCGCCA
>JAICSZ010000079.1 GCA_025936615.1 Pedococcus sp.
AAGGCGAGCTTCGGTGACCCCTGGATGTGGGCTCCCGTCGCGCTCGGCCCGGTCGCCGCGGCAGCCGGGGTCGCCGGGGTGGTGAGCCACCGCGCGGCCAAGACGGCCCTCCCGCTGGCTTCGGCCGTGGTCGTGGCCAACGGACTGCAGGGCACCTACCTGCACGCCCGCGGCATCGCGCAGAAGCCGGGCGGGTGGCGCAACTGGCGCTACAACATGGAGATGGGCCCGCCCCTGTTGGCCCCGCTCCTGGTGACGCTCGTCGGAGGGATGGGCCTGCTCGCCGCCGTGCTGCGGAGGGAGAAGTGACCGACCGCCGCGGCACCTCGCGCTCGGGCACCCCCGGTCCCAACGGCGCCAAGCTGCCCTTGGACGCTGCCAACGGCGGTGGCCGCTACCCGGGCTTCGACACCCTGTCGCAGTCGCCTCACTGGGACGCGGCGACGACCGGTGTCGTCGCGCCCCGCGTGGGCATCCCCGTCGACCTGCGGTTCTTCACCCAGCACGAGGAGGAGCTGGTCTGCGCCCTCACCGACCAGCTCCTCGGGCAGCACGAGGACCCGAGGCTGCCGGTCGTGCGGATGATCGACGCCCGGCTGGCCGAGGGGCAGGGCGACGGCTGGCACCACGTCGACATGCCGCGCGACGACCGCGCCTGGCGGGAGAGCCTCGCCGGGCTCGACGACGACGCCCGTGACGCCTACGGCGTGGGTTTCGCGGAGTGCTCGTGGGATGACCAGCTGTCGGTGCTGCGCGCCGTGCAGCACGCGACCGGGCAGTGGCACGGTATGCCGCCGCACTGGGTCTGGAGCCTGTGGACCCGTTACGCGGACACGGCCTTCTACTCCCACCCCTGGGCCTGGGACGAGATCGGCTTCGGCGGCCCCGCGTACCCGCGTGGCTACAAGCACATCGGGCTGGACGCGCGAGAGCCGTGGGAGGTCGCCGACGCCAACCCGCGCCTCGACCCGCTGGGGGAGGCGGCGTCCTCGTGAGAGCCCCCAAGGGGCTGGACACCCGCGCCGTCCGCCGCCGCAACGAGTCGGCGTGGCTCGTGCCCGCGAACGGCCACGACGTCAACCACCAGCTCCGTGCCGACATGCGCACCTTCGACGACGAGGAGGAGGTCGACCTCGTCATCGTGGGGTGCGGCGCGGGTGGGTCGACCCTCATGCAGCGGCTGGCCCGCCAGGGCTGGCGAGTGGTCACGCTCGACGCGGGCCCGTTCTGGGACCCGGAGCGCGACTGGGTCAGCGACGAGGCCGGCTCGCACCACCTCTACTGGAACGAGCCGCGGGTCATCGCCGGCGACGACCCGGTACCCCTGGGCTCCAACAACTCCGGGCGCGGCGTCGGCGGCTCGATGGTGCACTATGCGGGCTACACGCCCCGCTTCCACCCCAGTGACTTCCGGACCCTCTCCACCGACGGGGTGGGCGCGGACTGGCCGATCGACTACACCGACCTCCGTCCCCACTACGAGGACATCGAGGGCGAGCTGCCGGTCGCCGGGGAGGACTGGCCCTGGGGCGACCCGCACACCTACCCGCACTCGGCCCACCCGGTCTCGGGCAACGGCGAGCTGTTCCTGCGGGGCGCGGACGCGCTCGGCATCGAGGCGCGAGTCGGGCCGGTGGCCATCGCCAACGGACGGTTCGGCCACCGTGCCCACTGCATCTACCGCGGGTTCTGCCTGCAGGGCTGCAAGGTCAACGCGAAGGCCTCACCGCTCATCACGCACGTGCCCGACGCCCTCGCCCACGGGGCGGAGATCCGCGCCGACTCCATGGTCACCCGGGTCGAGGTCGACGACCGCACCGGCCGCGCCACCGGTGTGCAGTTCGTGCGGCGCGGTCGCCAGCGGTTCCAGCGAGCCCGCATGGTCGCCATCGCCGGCTACTCCATCGAGACCCCGCGGCTGCTGCTCAACTCCGCCTCGGCGCGCTTCCCAGATGGCCTGTGCAACGACTTCGACCAGGTCGGCCGCTACCTCATGGTGCAGGGGGCGCCGCAGACCGCCGGACGGTTCGACGAAGAGGTCCGCATGTGGAAGGCGCCGCCCCCCGAGGTCAGCACCGAGGCGTTCTACGAGACCGACCCGACCAAGCCCTACAAGCGCGGCTTCTCCGTCCAGACCGTCTCACCACTGCCCATCACGTGGGCCGAGCACGTGTCCGCCCAGGGCTACTTCGGCGACGACCTGCGCCGGTACCTCACCGACTACCCGCACTGGGCCTGCCTGGGCGCACTCTGCGAGTTCCTGCCGCGGGCCGACAACCGGGTGACCCTCGCCGAGGAGAAGGACCGTCACGGGATGCCCGTCGCCCAGTTCACCTACTCGCAAGGGGACAACGACCGGCTGCTCATGCGGGCCGCCCAGGACGTCATGGAGTCGATCCTCAAGGCAGCGGGCGCCGACGAGGTCATCACGATCGACCGGTTCGCGCACCTCGTCGGGGGCGCCCGGATGGCCGGCGACGAGCGGCACGGCGTCGTCGACGCCTCCTGCCGCACCTTCGCCGTGCCGAACCTCTACATCACCGACGGCAGCGTGCTCCCCACCCAGGGCAGCGCCAACCCCGCCCTGACGATCATGGCCGTCGCCGCACGAGCGGCGGACCTGCTCGCCCGTGGCACACGCGGCGGCGGCGCACGCGGTGGTGACCGGCAGGAGCCGGCCGCCCACGCGGGTAAGGCCGCCAAACATGGGTAAGCACGCGGCATACCCGAATCCACATCTCGAGGACCAGGAGTAGACACATGGCTGCACCGACTGTTGCCGACCACCTGCTGGAGCGACTGCGCGACTGGGGGGTCGAGCACGTGTTCGCCTTCCCGGGCGACGGCATCAACGGCACGCTCGCAGCCTTCGGGCGGGCCGGCAACAAGCCGCAGTTCGTCCAGTCCCGCCACGAGGAGATGTCCGCCTTCGAGGCGGTCGGCTACGCCAAGTTCAGCGGCAAGGTCGGGGTGTGCATGGCGACCTCCGGGCCGGGGGCGATCCACCTGCTCAACGGGCTCTACGACGCCAAGCTCGACCACGTGCCGGTCGTGGCCATCGTCGGGCAGACGGCGCGCAGCGGCATGGGCGGCGCCTACCAGCAGGAGGTGGACCTGCTCACCCTCTACAAGGACGTGGCCAGCGAGTACGTCCAGATGGTCACCGTCCCCGAGCAGCTGCCGAACGTGCTCGACCGGGCCATCCGCATCGCCCTCGCCGAGCGAGCGCCGACCGCGATCATCATCCCCTCGGACGTGCAGGAGCTGGAGTACTCCGCCCCCACCCACGCCATGAAGATGGTGCCCTCGAGCCTGGGCATCCAGTGGCCCGAGGTCGCCCCGGACGACGAGGCGGTCCGGCGGGCGGCCGACATCCTGTCCAGCGGCAGCAAGCCCGCCATCCTGGTCGGCCAGGGCGCCCGCGGGGCGGCCGCCGAGGTCGAGGAGGTCGCCGAGCTCCTCGGCGCGGGCGTGGCCAAGGCCCTGCTCGGCAAGGACGTGCTGTCCGACGAGCTGCCGTGGGTCACCGGCTCGATCGGCCTGCTCGGCACCCGCCCCAGCTACGAGATGATGGCGGACTGCGACACGCTGCTGACCGTCGGGTCGAACTTCCCCTACACGCAGTTCATGCCGAAGTTCGGGCAGGCGCGGGCCGTGCAGATCGACATCGACGGCAAGTTCATCGGGATGCGCTACCCCTATGAGCTCAACCTCGTGGGCGACGCGGCCACCACGCTGCGCGCGCTGATCAAGCACCTGCACCGCAACGAGGACCGCGGCTGGCGCGAGACCATCGAGTCCAACGTCGCGGACTGGTGGGGAGCGATGGACCGCGAGGCGCAGGTGGAGGCCGACCCGGTCAACCCGCAGCTGCTCTTCCAGACGGCGTCCAGGCACCTGCCGTCCGACGTCATCGTCTCGGCCGACTCCGGGTCGTCGGCGAACTGGTATGCCCGCCAGCTCAAGTTCCGCGGGGAGATGCGCGGCTCGCTGTCCGGAACCCTGGCCACGATGGGTCCCGGTGTGCCGTACGGCATCGGCGCCAAGTTCGCCCACCCGGACCGGCCGGCGCTGGTCTTCGCCGGCGACGGCGCCATGCAGATGAACGGCATGGCCGAGCTGATCACCGTCAAGCACTACTGGGAGCAGTGGGCCGACCCACGGCTGGTCGTCTGCGTCCTGCACAACAACGACCTCAACCAGGTGACCTGGGAGATGCGCGCCATGGAGGGGTCGCCGAAGTTCGAGGAGTCGCAGCGACTGCCCGACGTGGACTACGCCGGCTTCGCGCAAAGCCTTGGGCTGCAAGCAATCCGGGTCACCGAGCCCGGCCAGCTCGAGGACGCCTGGCGGCAGGCGTTCGCCGCCGACCGGCCGACCGTGATCGACGCGCACGTCGACCCGGACGTGCCGCCGGTGCCGCCCCACGCCACCTGGACCGAGATGAAGGCCACCGCCCGCTCGCTGCTCAAGGGCGACGAGGACCGGTGGGGCGTGGTCAGGGAAGGTGTGAAGACCAAGGTCGCCGAGGTCATGCCCGGCGGCGGCTCCGACTGATCAGGTCAGCCCACGCAGGAAGCCGCTGACGGCCTCGAGCACGTCGACGGGGTTCTTCGGGAACGCGTGGGCGCCCCTGGCCGCCGTCACCATGGTGGGGTCGGGCAGCTCGGCACGGACCTCCTCGGGCGTCCCGAACGGGTCCGCCACACCTTGCACGACGTGCAGCGGTATGCCGTGTGGCAGGGGCGCGCGGAGCTCTTCCGCCCGCGACGCCTCGGGCTTGCCGGGCGGGTGCAGCGGGAAGGACAGGCAGAGCACCGCGTCGGCGCCGCTCTCGTGGGCGGTGCGGCACGCGACCCGTGCCCCGTTGCTCTTGCCGCCGACCACGACGGGGCCGGGCAGGCGACGACGACCCGAACGGAGGCTCGCCACCACCGGCAGCCACGCCGGGTTCTGGGTCGGCGCCTGCGGCGGCATCTTGCGCCCGGCGAGCACCCACGCCTGCTCGACGAGCGCGACCGCCCAGCCCTCCCCCGGCAGGCTCCGCTGGGCCAGCAGGAGCTCGGGTGCGCGCAGGTTGCCGCCGGCCCCGTGGGTCAGGACCAGCAGCCCACGCACCTGGCTCGGCCGGGACAGGTGGATGCGCGCCGGACCCATCGGGGTATCGACCTCGCTGGTGGTCGTGCGGGGCTCGCTGCGTGGGGTCATGCGGGGTTCCGACCGCCGCGAGTCTCCTCGGGACTGGTGGTGGGGTCGGACCCGATGATCTCGCCGGTCATCGGGTCGACGACTCCTTCGAGCTCGGGCTCCCCCACCGGCTCGATGAGCTGCGGGCCGTTGCTGCGACCGGAGTTCACGGCCGGGGAGATCGGGTATGCCTCGAACCTCCCCTCCTTCGCGAACGACAGCAGGCGGGCGACCTCGTCGCGGTCCTGCATGGCCGGGTCCAGCCAGGTGGCCCAGTCCTCACGCTCGAGCACGAGCGGTTGGCGGTCGTGGATGCGGTCCAGCCCCGGCTCGGCGTCGGTGGTGATGATGGTGAACGTCGTCAGCCACGCCTGCGGGTCGTCGGCGTCCGCGACCGCACGGTCCCGCCAGAACTCGTAGAGCCCGGCGAAGGCCAGCAGTTGCCCGTCCGCCCGGTGCATGTAGAACGGCTGCTTGCGTGGCTTGCCCTTGGCGTCCCTGGCCACCGGCGACTTCTGCCACTCGTACCAGCCCTGTGCCGGCACGAGGCAGCGCCGCGACATCGCCGCCTTGGCGAACGAGCCCTTCTCGAGCACGGACTCGGCCCGGGCGTTGATCATCCGCATCCCGATCTTGGTGTCCTTGGCCCAGCTCGGCACGAGCCCCCACGTGAGCAACCGCAGCTGGCGCACGCCGGCCGGCGACGCGGCATACGACTCCTTGGCATCCTCGCGGGGCACCCGCGAGAGGACGACGGGGGCCCTCTTGGTCGGCGCCATGTTGTAGTCGGGGGTCCCGGCCGGGGGGCTCTGCGGGTTCTTCAGGACCGTGCGGGTCGGCTCGAGGGTGCGGTCCTGGTCGACCTCGAGCTCCTCGACCAGCTCGTCGGGGTTGGCGGTGGCTGCATATCGGCCGCACATGCGTCCTAGGCTACGGGCGCGGGGCGGGCGGCCGCGGCCCCCATCACGTTTGTCCTAGGCTACGGGCGCGGGACAGGCGGCCGCGGCCCGGGACCGGGCGGGCGGCGACTCGGCGCAGCGAATACGGTAGGAAGGAAGCGACGCCGCAACGGTCAACCCGCGGCGCCACCGTCTGCGACCAACAGGAGTGACCATGACGATCGTCCGCCGGGTGGCCCGCCCGATGCTCGCCGCGATCTTCGTCGCCCAGGGGCTCGAGACGCTTCGGCACCCAGCGAAGATGGCGCCCAGGGTCGCGAAGTTCGCCGAGCAGGTGGCGCCCCTCGGGCTGCCCAACGACCCCGAGCTGCTGGTGCGGGCCAACGGAGCCACCATGGTTGGCGGCGGCGCGCTGCTCGCGACCGGCAAGCTGCCGCGGCTGGCGTCGCTGGCGCTGTTCGCCTCGATGGTGCCGACCACCTACGTCGGGCATGCCTTCTGGGCCGAGACCGACCCGACGACCAAGCGCACCCAGCGGTTGCAGTTCCTCAAGAACCTCGGGCTGATGGGCGGGCTGCTGCTCGCCGCCGTCGACACCGAGGGCAAGCCCGGCGTGGCCTACCGCGTAGGCATGGCCACCGACTCGGCGAAGCGGGCCGCCAAGCGGACCAAGCGGGAGGCGAAGCACGCCGCCCGCGCGGCGCGACGCGAGGCCAGGCTCGCGGCGTCCCAGGCGCACGATGCCGTCGCCTGACCCTGCGAGTCCCGACGTCGACTGGGCAGCACCGCTGGCTGAGCGGCCCGTCGACGCGGTGGTCGAGCTCCCCGGGAGCAAGTCGCTCACCAACCGCTACCTCGTCCTGGCGGCGCTGGCCAACAGCACCTCGCGGCTGCGACGGCCGCTGCGCTCACGTGACACCCTCCTCATGGCGCAGGCGCTGCGCTCACTCGGCGCAGGCATCGAGGACGGCACGGGCATCGACGGCAGCGGCCCCGAGCAGCGCGGCACGCCGGACTGGATCGTCACGCCCGCGTCGCTGCGTGGCGGCGGCACGGTCGACTGCGGGCTCGCCGGGACGGTCATGCGGTTCCTGCCACCGGTGGCGGCGCTGTGCAAGGGGCCAGTGGCCTTCGACGGCGACGCGCAGGCGCGGGTGCGCCCGATGGGGCCGCTGCTCGACGCGCTCCGCACGCTTGGTGCGGACGTCGCCGACGATGGCCGCGGCACCTTGCCGTTCACGATCCGTGGCACGGGCCGTGTGCCCGGTGGCCAGGTCACGCTCGACGCCTCTGCCTCGTCCCAGTTCATCTCCGCCCTGCTGCTCGCCGGCCCGAGGTACGACCAGGGCGTCACGGTGCACCACGACGGCAAGCCGGTGCCCTCCGAGCCGCACATCGCCATGACGGTCGAGACCCTGCGCGACGCCGGGGCGATCGTCGACGACACCGAGGCGAACACCTGGCGGGTGGAGCCGTCGGAGATCAACGGGCTCGACGTCCACGTGGAGCCCGACCTGTCGAACGCAGCACCGTTCCTGGCCGCCGCGCTGGTGACCGGGGGCCGGGTGACCGTGCCGGGCTGGCCGCAGCACACGACACAGGCGGGCGACGCGGTCCGCGACCTCCTCGACGCGATGGGGGCCGACGTGACCCTCACCCGCGACGGGCTCACAGTCGCCGGTGACGGACAGCTGAGCGGGATCGACGCCGACCTGCACGACGCCAGCGAGCTCACGCCGGTCGTGGCAGCCCTTGCGGCACTTGCCGACTCGCCCAGCGTGATCCGCGGCGTGGCGCACATCCGGGGGCACGAGACCGACCGGCTGGCAGCCCTGGCCCGCGAGCTG
>JAICSZ010000407.1 GCA_025936615.1 Pedococcus sp.
CCCAGGGGTACGCCGCTTTCCACACGTTCGACCCGGTGGGCAACCGGGTCGAACTCCAGCTGGTCCGAACCGAGGAGAACACCCATGACGTCCACCGCTGACCTCTACGACGAGCTGGGCGAGCGCGCCCAGTCCTGCTCCACCCAGTTCCGCAGCTTCGGCGCACGCCCGACCTTCGAGGGCACCATCACCACCGTGCGGTGCCTCGAGGACAATGTCATCCTCAAGGCGACCGTCGGGAAACACGGTCAGGGGCGCGTGCTCGTCGTGGACGGGGGTGCCTCGCTCGAGGCGGCGCTGATGGGTGACGTGATCGCTGCGATCGCGGTCGACCACCACTGGGAGGGCGTCGTCATCAACGGTGCCGTTCGGGACACCGTGGCACTGGCCAGCCTCGACCTCGGCATCAAGGCGCTCGGCTCCAACCCGCGCAAGAGCCGCAAGGACGGCGTCGGTGAGGTGGGCGTCGAGGTGGCCTTCGGCGGCGTCACCTTCCGACCGGGGGAGCGACTGGTCAGCGACGCGGACGGGATCCTCGTCTTCCCACAGGGGTGAGCGGCCGGGCGCTCGCTCAGCTCGCGCTGCGCAGGGTGGGCTTCTTCTCCAGGCCGGCCAGGCCGTTCCAGGCGAGGTTGACGAGGTGGGCGGCCACGTCCGCCTTCTTCATCTTGCGGGAGTCCAGCCACCACTGGCCGGTGAGGGCGACCATGCCGACGAGCATCTGCGCGTAGAGCGGGGCGGCCTTGGGGTCCAGCTTTCGCCGCTTGAACTCCGCCGCAAGGATGTGCTCGACCTGACTGGCGACATCGGAGATCAGGCTGGCGAACGAGCCGGTCGCCTGCCCGGTCGGGCTGTCGCGCACCAGGATCCGGAAGCCGTCGGTGGAGGTCTCGATGTACTCCAGCAGTGCCATCGCCGCCCGCTCGAGCGTCTCGCGACTGCTGAGGTCGGCGCTCAGGGCTCCGGTGATCCCGTTGAGCAGAGCCGCGATCTCTCGGTCGACCACAACTGCGTACAGGCCCTCCTTGCCACCGAAGTGCTCGTAGACGACGGGCTTGGAGACGCTGGCCTTCGCCGCGATCTCCTCGACGGTGGTGGCCTCGAAACCCTTGTCGGCGAAGAGCTTGCGACCCACTTCGATCAGCTGCTCACGCCGCTGCTTGCCGGTCATCCGGGAGCGGGCGGCGGTGGCGATGTCCTTCTCGCGGGGCTCGGTCACACGCTCCATCATGCCCGGTCGGCGTGAGCTGGTGGCGCCGCGGTCAAGCGGTGACGCGGCGAGCGTCGAGCCGCTTGGCCTTCGGCCAGCGGATGTCCTTGGCCCAGCCGAGCTTCTCGAACAGCCAGATGATGCGGGCGCTGGAGTCGATCTGGCCCTTCTCGACGCCGTGGCGGGCGCAGGTCGGGTCGGCGTGGTGCAGGTTGTGCCAGGACTCGCCCATCGACAGGAAGGCGAGCCACCAGACGTTGCCGGACTTGTCGCGGCTCTTGAACGGACGCTGGCCGATGGTGTGGCAGATCGAGTTGATCGACCAGGTGACGTGGTGGAGCAGGGAGACGCGCACGAGCGAGCCCCAGAAGAAGGCGGTGACTGCGCCCTGCCAGCTCATGGACCAGAGGCCGCCCACGAGAGGAGGCAGCA
Organism: Pedococcus sp.; assembly: GCA_025936615.1. The sequence goes on from JAICSZ010000407.1 coordinate 1,643, forward strand.
GCATGGACGTGAGGACCAGCCACGGGAAGGCCCGGTCGACCTTCCGGATGTCCTTGTCAGCCATGAGGTCCGGGGCGTACTTGGCGCGCGGGGTCTGCTCGACGTCGAACAGCCAGCCGGTGTGCGCCCACCAGAGCCCCTTGATGAGCGCCGGGACCGTCTCGCCGTAGCGCCAGGGCGAGTGTGGGTCACCCTCTCGGTCGGAGAAGGCGTGGTGGCGACGGTGGTCGGCCACCCAGCGCACGACCGGGCCCTCGATGGCCAGGGAGCCGGCCACGGCCAGGGCGACCTTGAGCCCGCGGTTGGCCTTGAACGAGCCGTGCGTGAAGTGCCGGTGGTAGCCGACGGTGACGCCGTGGCCGGAGATGGCATACATCACGACGGCGATGACGATGTCGTGCCAGCCCAACCCCCAGCCCCACGCCACCGGGACGGCGGCCACGAGGGCGAGGAAGGGGACAGCGATGAACAGCGCGAGGGCGACCTGCTCGCCGGTTCTCTTCTGCTCGATCTCGTCCGGTTCGACGCCGGGAACCGTGGAGGGGGCGGTGCGGGTGGGGGTCGCGGTCGTCATGACAAGGACCTTTCCGTCGGTTCCAGCGCGTGCGGGCGCCCGTCAACTTACGAAAACGTAACCTACGATCTCGTAGGTTGCCACCCCTGCGAGCCGTGTGGTGCGCCTGTGGTTCAACCGGGCGGGCGTGCGGCATTGGCTACCCTTGGCGGCGTCCCGGAGCCGCGTGCGTCCGGGCGTTCCCCGGTTGGTCTGCTGGCAGGGCCCGCCTGACTTTGAATCAGGATTAGCGACGAAGGTTCGATTCCTTCCCGGGGAGCCAGACGAGCGAAGCCAGGCGGCCCACCGGGAAGGAATCTGGGGAGCGTCCGAGGGCGCGCTCTGCCCTGGCGGCCACCTCTCCGAGACGGGCGCGTGCCAGCCGGCGGGTAGCATGAGGCGTCCGGCCGCCCGAGGCCTGACGTCGCAGCAGACCCAATCGTCGACCCTCTGGAGCCTTCGCGCGTGAACACCCCCGCCGGCCCTGACCAGCTCGCCGCCGTCATCGTCCTCGCCGCTGGGGAGGGCA
>JAICSZ010000427.1 GCA_025936615.1 Pedococcus sp.
CGGCGACCGGGACGAGGTAGGGCACCAGGACGTGCCTGAGCCGACCGAGCGAGCGCCGCTTCGCCGACAGCACCGTGGCCCCGACAAGGACCAGCCCGAGCTTGGCGAGCTCGGACGGCTGGAGGGTGACCGGGCCGAGGGCCAGCCAGTTGCGGTTGCCGTTGACGCTGACGCCGAGCGGCGTGAAGACCAGCGCCTGCAGCACCAGCGCACCGAGCAGGACCGGCAGGGCCAGCGCCTTCCAGACCCGCAGTCGCAGCCGGGACGCGGCAGCCAGCACGACTGCGCCGGCGACGGCGAACTCGAGCTGCTTGCGGAAGAAGAGGTAGGGGGTGCCGTTGTCGGTCTCCACGAGGGACTTCACCGACGATGCCGACAGCACCATGATCAGGCCGATGACCACGAGGACGACGGTCACGCTGAGCAGGACGTAGTAGCTGGTGACCGGCGAGTCCAGCCGCTTGAGGAACACCGAGAACGCGGACCCCTCGGCGCGCGCGGAGTCGCGGGTCCGCGGCGGCGCGGCAGTGGTGCTGCTCACGTCGCTACTCTCCTTGGTGGCCCGACGACCCGGCGCGGCGCGCGACCGCCTCGGCGAAGGCGTCGCCGCGGGCACCGTAGTTGTCGAACATGTCCATGGACGCGGCGGCCGGGGCGAGCAGCACGACGTCGCCGGGCTCGGCGAGCTCGGCCGCGCGCGCGACGACGAGGTCCATGACCCCAGTGTCCGTGCTCGGCACGTCGACGACGGGGACATCGGGCGCGTGTCGGGCCAGCGCCTGCGCGATCTGGGCGCGGTCGGCGCCGATCAGGACCACGGCCCGCAGCCGGTCGGCGGCGTCGCGCACCAGCTGGTCGACGTCGGCGCCCTTGAGCAGCCCCCCGGCCACCCACACCACGTGCTCGAAGGCTCGCAGCGAGGCGGCGGCCGCGTGCGGGTTGGTGGCCTTCGAGTCGTCGACGAACCGCACGCCCTCGACGACTCCGGCGTCGGCGATGCGGTGCGGGTCGGGGGTGAACGCGCGCAGCCCGTCACGCACGGCTGCGGCCGGGACGCCGTACGCGCGGGCCAGCGCGGCGGCGGCGAGCGCGTCGGCGAGGGTGTGCGGCGCGAGGCTCGCAGCCCTGCCCTGCACGTCCGCCAGGGTGGCCAGCTCGGCCGCAGAGGTCTTGCGCTCCTCGACGAACGCCCGGTCGGCGACGACGTCGTCGACGACACCGACCATCGACAGGCCCGGCGTGCCGAGGGTGAAGCCGATGGCCCGGCAGCCCTCCTGCACCTCGGCCTCCTCGACGAGCCGCCCGGTCGCCGGGTCCTGGACGTTGTAGACGCAGGCCACCTTGGTGTTCGCGTAGACCTTGCCCTTGGCCCGGGTGTACTCCTCCATGGAGCCGTGCCAGTCGACGTGGTCGGGCGCGATGTTGAGGCAGGCCGAGGCGTGCGGGGCCAGCGAGTGCGACCAGTGCAGCTGGAAGCTGGACAGCTCGACCGCGATCACGTCGTAGGGCTGCGGGTGCAGGACCGCCTCGAGGATCGGCGTGCCGACGTTGCCGGCGGCGGTGGCACGCAGCCCCGCCGCCTGCAGCATGGCAGCGAGCATGCGCACCGTGGTGGTCTTGCCGTTGGTGCCGGTGACGGTCAGCCACGGCGCGGGTCCGACGGCGGCGCGCATGCGCCAGGCGAGCTCCACCTCTCCCCACACCGGGACCCCCGCCGCCGCAGCAGCGGCGAGCAGCGGCTGGTCTGGGCGCCACCCCGGGGAGGTGACGACGAGGTCGGCAGCGACGCCGGCCGGCATACCCTCCACGTGCTCCGCACCGACCCTGACGTCCACGCCGAGGATCTGCAGGATGCGCACCCGTTCGGCGAGCGCCGGGGACCGCTCGAGGTCCGCCCCGTCGACCCCGATGACGTGCGCGCCACGCTCGTGCAGCGCGTCGGCGGCCGCGAAGCCGCTCACCCCCAGGCCGGCCACCACGACCCGCAGCCCGCTCCAGTCCGCGCCGCCGTCGGTCAGCCCGTCGAGGCGCCCCCCGACCCGTGCCCCGCTCATCGCCGCCGCCTCACGCCGCTCCCACCACCCACTCGGCGTAGAACAGCCCGAGCCCGAGGGCCACGAAGAGCCCGGCGATGATCCAGAACCTGATGACGATGGTGACCTCGGCCCACCCGAGCAGCTCGAAGTGGTGCTGCAGCGGCGCCATCCGGAAGACCCGCTTGCCGGTCATCTTGAACGAGCCCACCTGGATGATGACCGACAGCGTGATCATGACGAACAGCCCGCCGAGGATGATGATGAGCAGCTCGGTGCGGGTGGTGATGGCCAGGCCCGCGAGCGCGCCGCCGAGTGCGAGCGCACCGGTGTCGCCCATGAAGATCTTGGCGGGCGAGGCGTTCCACCACAGGAACCCGAAGCACGCGCCCATGGCCGCGGCCGCCACGACGGCGAGGTCCCGCGAGTCACGGACCTCGTAGCACTTGAGGCCGGGGGTGTTCTGGCAGTTCTGGTTTCCCTACCAGATGCCGATGAGGACGTAGGCGGCGAACACCATGACC
>JAICSZ010000281.1 GCA_025936615.1 Pedococcus sp.
ATGACCGAGCACCACGACCATCCGGTCTCCCCCACCGCCACCGCCGACCCGGACCGCGCCCGGCAGGCCCTGACGGCTGTGCGGGCCGAGGTGGCCCAGGCGGTGGTGGGTCAGGACGCCGCCGTCGCCGGCATCCTCATCGCGCTGCTGTGCCGCGGGCACATCCTTCTCGAGGGCGTGCCGGGCGTCGCCAAGACGCTGCTCGTGCGCTCGGTCGCGGCCGCGCTGGACGTGCAGACCAAGCGCGTGCAGTTCACCCCCGACCTCATGCCCGGCGACGTGACCGGTTCGCTGGTCTACGACAACGCGACCTCGGAGTTCTCCTTCCGGGAGGGACCGGTCTTCACCAACCTGCTGCTGGCCGACGAGATCAACCGCACCCCGCCCAAGACCCAGGCGTCGCTGCTCGAGGCCATGGAGGAGCGGCAGGTGTCGGTGGAGGGCGCGCCGCGCCGGCTGCCGACGCCCTTCCTCGTCGCCGCGACCCAGAACCCTGTGGAGTACGAAGGCACCTACCCCTTGCCGGAGGCGCAGCTCGACCGCTTCCTGCTCAAGGCGGTCATGCCGCTGCCACCCCGCGACGACGAGATCGGCGTGGTCACCCGCCATGCCAGTGGGTTCGACCCGCGCGACCTCGCCGGCGCGGGCCTCCGCCCGGTGGCGAGCGCGGCGGACGTCGAAGCCGGCGCCGAGCAGGTCCGGCACGTGACCATCTCCCCCGACGTCGCGGCATACATCGTCGACATCGCACGGGCCACTCGCACCTCGCCCTCGGTCGCGCTCGGGGTGAGCCCACGCGGCGCCACCGCACTGCTCGGCACGAGCCGTGCCTGGGCGTGGCTCAACGGGCGCAGCTTCGTCACCCCCGACGACGTCAAGTCGCTCGCGCAGGCCACGCTCGCGCAGGCCACGCTCGCGCACCGCCTCTCGCTGCGACCCGAGGCCGAGCTCGAGGGCGTGGCCGTGTCGTCGGTCCTCGACGCGGCCATCGGGTCGGTCCCGGTCCCCCGCTGAGGCCAGGCGTGTTCGTCACCGGACGGCTGCTCGCGCTCGTGCTCTGCGGAGCCGTGCCGGTGCTGCTGCGCCCGGAGGGCTCGACGGTCTGGGCGTGGCTCGGGCTGTGTGTGCTGCTGACCGTCGTCGACGTGCTGGCCGCCGGCCGGCCGGACGCGCTGGAGCTGAGCCGGGTGCCGACGCCGCAGGTCCGCCTCGGCGAGGGAGCCACGACGACCTTGCGCGTGCACAACCCCGGACGGCGGTACCGCGGGCTGGTGCGCGACGCCTGGCAGCCCTCGGCGGGCGCCCGCGGCGTCCGGCACGAGCTCGACGTCCCTGGCGGTGAGACCCGGGCGATGAGCACCGAGCTGCTGCCCACTCGCCGTGGCGACCGGCTCACGGACCGGGTGACACTGCGCCGCGTCGGCCCGCTCGGCCTGGCAGGGCGGCAGCGGTCGGTGGTCGTGCCCGGGCACATCCGGGCCCTGCCGCCGTTCCACTCGCGCAAGCACCTGCCGTCCCGGCTGGCCCGGCTGCGGCAGCTCGACGGCCGCTCGGCGGTGCGGATCCGCGGCCAGGGCACGGAGTTCGACTCGTTGCGCGACTACGTCGACGGTGACGACGTCCGCAGCATCGACTGGCGCGCCACCGCGCGGCGTCGGTCCACGGTGGTGCGCACCTGGCAGCCGGAGAAGGACCGCCACATCATCCTCGTGCTCGACACCTCGCGGACCTCGGCCGGCCGGGTGGACGACGTCCCCCGCCTCGACGCCGCGATGGACGCGGCGCTGCTGCTGGCCGCGCTGGCCTCGCGGGCCGGCGACCGGGTCGACCTCATCGCCGGGGACCGGCGCATCCACCGCAAGGTCGTCGGGGCCAGTCGCACGGAGCTGCTCAGCGAGCTGGTCACCGCGATGGCGCCGCTCGAGCCGACGCTGCTCGAGGCGGACTGGCGGATGCTTGCTGCCGAGGTTTCCCGGGTCAGCAGGCAGCGTGGCCTCGTGGTGCTGCTGACGCCACTCGAGCCGTCTGCCGTCGAGGAGTCGCTGCTGGCGCCGGTGGCCGTGCTCGCGGGGAAGCACCGGGTGGTGCTCGCGTCGGTGTCCGACCCCGCCCTGGGCCGCATGCTCGCCGACCGCTCGGATGTTCGGGAGGTCTACGACGCGGCGGCTGCGGCGCGCACCGTTGCACTGAGGGAGCGCACCGCCGCCGCGCTCAGCCGCCTCGGCGTCGAGGTGCTCGACGCCGACCCGGAGCAGCTGCCCGTCGTCCTCGCGGACCACTACCTCATGCTCAAGTCCCGTGGCCTCCTCTGACCCTGCCTGGCCGAGTCGGTGCGGAAATGTGCGGGAACCCGGTGATGCCGGCACCACAGGCGCAAGGCCGTCAGCCGGCGACGGGGAGCTCGTAGCCGCGCTCGGCCTCTGACAGGTCGCCGGTCTCGCCCCGGTGGTGTGCCCACCGGCCCGCGGTGAAGACGTAGGCGAGGAACGCCGCCTCCAGGACGATGCCGATCGCCAGCCGAGCCCAGGTAGGAAGCCCCGAGGGGGTGACGAACGCCTCGACCAGCCCTGACACCAGCAGCAGCACGACCAGCCCGAGCGCGACCCCCAGGGCCGCCCGTCCCTCCTGGCCGAGCGCCTGCACCCTCGTGCGCGGCCCCGGCGCGACCCAGGCCCAGAACACCCGCAGCCCCACCCCTGCCGCAACGAAGACGCAGGTCAGCTCGAGCAGCCCGTGCGGCAGGACCAGCCCGAAGAACAGCCCCGCCCGACCGTGCCGCACCATGATCGAGCCGACCACCGCGAGGTTCATCATGTTGCTGAACAGCAGGTAGACCACCGGCAGGCAGAACACGCCCAGGGCGATGCACAGCGCCGAGAGCCAGAAGTTGTTGGTCCACACCTTCAACGCGAACGACGTGGCGGCGTACTCGCTGTAGTAGCTCTCGAAGTCGTTCTCCACCAGCTGGCGGATCTGCTCCGGTGAGGCGAGCGAGCTCTCCACGGAGGGGTGGTCCAGCAGCCACCACCCGACCACGAGGGCGAACCCGACGTCGACCACCAGCACCGCGATCCACCACCACCGCATGCGGTAGAGCGCCCCGGGAAAGGACTCCGCGAAGAACCGGCCCACGTCGGACCAGGCGGCCGTCCGCGTCCCCGCCGACCGAGTGCGGGCCCGCGCCAGCAGCACCGAGAGGTACCCGACCACGGTGGCCTCGGGCGCCGTGGAGCGGATCATCGACAGGTGGGTCGCGACGCGCTGGTAGCGGTCGAGGACCTCGTCCGCCTCCGCGCCGGTGAGGCGCCTTTTGCGGGTCAGCGCATCGAGGCGGTCCCAGTCCCCCCGATGGGCAGCCACGAAGGCGTCCAGGTCCACATCGCCAACCCTAGCGACGTGGCGCGGCTAGGGTGGCCGACATGAGCAGCAGCACCGTGGGGGTCGGTGCAGACGACCTGGTCACCGGTGAAGCCGTCGCCCTCGACCTGCCGCACGGCGGCATCGGGCTGCGCATCGTCTCCGGCCTGATCGACCTCGTGATCGGCTACGCCGCGCTGTTCGGGCTGCAGCTGGGCATGGCTGCGCTGCTGGGCGAGACCGACGACGCGCTCGTCGCTGCGGGCATCACGGTGGCCGCGATCGCTGCGCTCGTGGGGATCCCGACGACCCTGGAGACGCTGACCCGGGGCAAGACCGTCGGCCACCTGGTCATGGGACTGCGCACAGTCCGGGACGACGCCGGGCCGATCGGCTTCCGCCAGGCCCTGACGCGGGCGATGCTCGGCGTCGTCGAGATCTACGGCTGCCAGGGCGTGCCCGCCCTGATCTGTGCGGCGTTCTCCGCCAAGGGAAAGCGGTTCGGCGACCTGCTGGCCGGCACGTACGTCGTGCGTGAGCGGCAGCGCATCTCCCTGCCGCCGCCTGTGGCCATGCCGCCGCAGCTCGCGACCTGGGCGGCCACGGCCGACCTCGCCCCGCTCCCGGACCAGCTCGCCGTCGCCGTGCGCCAGTTCCTCTCGCGGGTCTCGACGTTCAGCCCGCAGGTGCGCGAGCAGCTCGGTCAGCGGCTGCTGGAGGAGGTGCGCCCGTTCGTCGCGCCGGCACCACCGGCCGGC
>JAICSZ010000222.1 GCA_025936615.1 Pedococcus sp.
ACGCCCTCACCGAGCTCGGCCAGTTCGAGCGCCGCTGCAGGGACGAACTCTCGGCACTGGGCTGACCCGAAGCTCTTGATGACCCACACACTCGAGCGGGACGACGGGCCCAGGACGCGCTGGCCCGCCCCTCTGACGGCGCATCTCCCAGCGGCCGTCGGCATCGCACTCGCCCTCGCGGCGACCTCCGCCTACCTGCAGGTCGTCCACCCAGCTCTGGCGCAGGACGACTGGGACACGCTGTTGCCGGTCGACAAGGTCCAGCTCGACGTGATGCGGTACCGCCTGTTGGCCGAGGGCCGATGGTTGAACTTCGCGTGGTGGCGCACCGCCGGCCAGCTCCTGACCCCGGTCACGGCGTCGGTCATCTGCTTCGCGGCCCACGCGGCGTTTGTGCTGCGGTTGGCCCGCAAGCTCGCGGCCGGCTGGACGGGCGCACTGGTCGCCGCCGCCCTGTTCGCCTCCCCCATGGTGGCCCTGCTCGCGGCGTGGCCGGCCGTGCAGACGCCCTCCATGGTCGTGCTGGCGGCAAGCACCTGGACGCTGCCGCTCTGTCGACACCGGCTCAGGCCGCTCCTGGTGTGGATGGTCCTGAGCGCCGTCCTTGCGATGCTCACGTACCAGCCCGTGTCACTGGTGCTGCTGGTCGTCCTCGTGCTCGAGGAGCTGCACCGCAGCACACGTCACCTCGTCCTGGTCGGGACCGGGTTCTGCGTCACCTGGGTGACCTCGGCCCTGGTGATGTTCACGCTGAACTGGGTCGGGTTCGGTGTCTTCGGGCTGAGGGTCCAGGCCTGGCGGCAGCCCAACCCGGTTCACGACCTTGGCGACCTCGTCGTGAACCTCGGTCGTGCGGGCAGCCACTTCCGCGACGTCGGGCAGCAGATCGCGTTGCCGGTGCTGTTGGGGTCGCTGGCGCTCGTCGTGTGCCTCTGGACGAGGACGCTCCGCAAGCCAGGGGTGGTCCTGCTGGTGACGGTCGTGGTCGCGGCGGGGCTCGAGTCGAGTGGCACCGTGGTCGGCGGCTTCGTGGTCGCCTTCCGCTCCAGCATGTGGGTGTGGGTCTGCCTGGTGGTCGCCGTCTCGTGGCTGGCACAGTTGCCTCGCAGGCGTTGGCGACTTGTGTCTGCAGCCGCGACGGCTGCCATCGCGCTCAGCGGCGCGGTCTACTGGCACGTGCTGGTCAGCGACCGCCAAGCTCAGCTGGCGGCCTACGACCGCATCGACCAGCAGGTCGCCGGGCTGCTCGAGAAGCACCCCGGGGCCCGGGTGATGATCGTTGGCAGCCCGGAGGACTGGGACAACAGCTACTTTCGTGCCGAGGCGCAGTACGTGCATGGCCGCACCCTGTTCGAGCACGGGGCCCGTGCCGCGTACTGCAACCCGACGTCGTGCCCTGCGGCGCGCGACCAGCAGGTCCTCGAGCAGCAGGTCGGCCTCTACGACGGCGACCAGATCACCGTGCGGCCCCCGCCAGGCAAGGTCCTGCGGTAGGACGACTCATCACGCTCGACACCGTGGTTCCTCCTGCGCGAGGAACGCGTCGATCTCGGCGCTGGTTGGTGCCGTCGCCGGCCCCCGCCTGGTGACCTTGATCGCGCCGGCCGCGTTCGCGCGGCGCGCGGCCGTGACCCACTCCGTCCCGTGGGCTCGCTCGGCGACCAGCACGCCGGTGTGGCAGTCCCCTGCGCCGTTGGTGTCGACCGGCTCCTGCGGATAGCCGGGGACGTATGCCGTGTCGCCGGCTTCCCGGACGTGGCACCCCTTGGGGCCGTCGCGGACGACGACCACCGCGTCGGCACCGAGCAGAGCGGCGACGCCGGCTACCGACTCCGCTGGGTCAGCCAGGCCCGTGACGGCGCTCGCCTCGTCGGCGTTGCTGGTCCACACGGCAGTCCGCTCGAGCATCCGCTCGCGGATGACTGCCTCCAGTCCGCCGAACCCGGCACCGGGGTCGAGCACGACGACCACGCCGTCGGGCAAGCCGTCGAGCCACTCGAGCAGTGGTGCGCGGGTGCGTCCCGCCAGGCTGAACCCGCTGACACAGACCAGGTCTCCCGCCGCAGGCGTCGACGTCTGCAAGGAGCCGGGACTGATCCGCCGCTCGGCGCCCTGGGTCGTCACGAAGGTCCGCTCGGCGCTCGGCTCGACCATGACGACGCAGATGCCGGTGTCGAGCGCCGGGACTGGCGGGCTCGACACGGCGACACCCTCCGCATCCAACGCAGTCCGCACGAGGTCGCCGTTCGCGCCGCTGCCCACGGACCCGGCCAGCACGGCCGTGGCGCCCGAGCGTGCGGCGGCGAGCAGGATGTTCACTGCCCCACCGGCATACCGGTGGTAGCTGGTGGCCACGGCGTTGCCGCCGCGGACCGGGAGTGCGTCGACCTCGACGACCACGTCCACGAGGGCCTGCGCCGTGTGGATCACTCGCGACATGACCGCGAGTATGCCTGCCTGCGGCGGCGGATTCCGCGTGGAATGCTGCGGGTCATGGCGAAAGGCACTCCCCGGACCACCCTGCTCATCCTCGGCGCAGGCGGTGACCTCACGCACCGGCTCCTGCTGCCGGGGCTCGCGAGCCTGCTGGTTGCCGAGCAGGACCGCGAGGTGCGTGTGGTGGGCGCCGACCGCGCCGACCTGACCGCGGCGCAGTGGAAGGCCCGCGTCACGGACGCCTTCGCGACGGTCCAGCCGCCCGCGAAGGTGACGAACGCGGTCACGAAGCACACGGCATACGCCAAGACCGACCTGCTCGACCCGCAGGGTCTGGCCGAGCTGGTCGCGAGCTGCGGCGAGGGCCCGCTCGTGGTCTTCTTCGCGCTGCCACCTGCGGTGTCCATGAAGGTGTGCGAGCTGCTCCAGGACGTCGAGCTGCCCGACGTCACGCGGCTCGCCCTGGAGAAGCCGTTCGGAACCGACCGCGCGAGTGCCGCAGCCTTCAACGCGTTGCTGCACAAGGTCGTCCCCGAGGAGCAGGTCTTCCGGATCGACCACTTCCTCGGCCGCGCCACCGTCCTCAACCTCATCGGCCTGCGCTTCGCCAACCGGCTCCTGCAGCCGGTGTGGAGCGCCGACCACATCGAGCGGGTCGAGATCGTCTACGACGAGGACCTCACCCTCGAGGGCCGGGCCGGCTACTACGACGGAGCGGGCGCGCTGCGCGACATGATCCAGAGCCACCTGCTGCAGGTGCTGGCCATGTTCGCGCTCGAGTCCATCGCCACCCTCGACGCCCAGGAGCTTCGTGACCAGAAGGCACAGGTGCTTCGGGCCACCAAGGTCTGGGGTGGCTCGCCGAGGCGGTCCTCCCGGCGCGCGAGGTACACCGCGGGCAAGCTCGGACGTCGACAGGTGCCCGACTACGTGGGGGAGAAGGGCGTCGACCCAGCGCGTGGCACCGAGACCCTCGCGCAGGTCACCGTCGCCGTCGAGAACAACCGGTGGGCCGGCGTGCCGTTCCTCCTGCGCAGCGGCAAGTCGCTCGGCACCCCGCGCAAGGAGCTGGTGGTGCACTTCCGCGACGTTGCCCACCTGCCCGGCGGCTTCGACGGCGTGGGTTCCGACACCGACAGCCTCGTCATGGACCTCAAGTCCGGCTCCGTCTCCCTGACCCTCACCATGAACGCCGAGGGCGACCCGTTCGACCTGGAGCAGAAGACCCTCACGGCCACGCTGGCCCCCGCGGACCTCCTGCCGTACGGCGAGATCCTGGAGCAGATCCTCGACGGCAACCAGCTGCTGACGGTGCGCGGCGACGCCGCGGAGGAGTGCTGGCGGATCGTCGAGCCGGTGTTGAAGGCCTGGGCGGACGACAAGGTCCCCATGGAGACGTATGCCGCGGGGTCGGCTGGTCCCGACGGCTGGCTCCCTGCCTGAGGGCTGTGAGCTTCAGGCCGGCTGCGAGTCGGCGAACCGCTCGAACCTGCGGTCGGGGACGAGCCAGAGCAGCGCCACCGCCGAGTACACGGCAACGCCAAGCCACCCCGTGACGAAGCACAGCAGGATGCCCGTGACGTAGATGACCGGCGACAGCTTGCCCTTGAGGTCTGTGCCGAGCGCCGCCCGCAGCCGGTGCTGGTCGTCCTCGGCACGCAGGATCGTGGTCTGCATGACGTACCACGCCACCGCGCACATGAGCAGGTCGACGCCGTAGACCACGGTCGGGGGGGTCGCGAACTGGGACTCGTCCATCCACGCCGTGGTGAACGGCAGCAGCGAGAGCCAGAACAGCAGGTGCAGGTTCGACCACAGCACCCCGCCGGTGACCCGCCCGACGAGCTGGAACAGGTGGTGGTGGTTGTTCCAGTAGATCCCGACGTAGACGAAGCTCAGCAGGTAGGTCAGCAGGCTGGTGGCCGAGGCCCCGAGGGCGTGGAAGGTCGGTTCCTCGGGCGCCCTCAGCTCGAGCACCATGATCGTGATGATGATGGCGAGCACGCCGTCGCTGAACGCCTCCAGCCGGTTGGTGGGCACCGGCGTCAGTCCCCGACGCTGGCCCGCACCGCGTAGAGCTCGGGAAAGAAGGTCAGGTCGAGCGCGCGGCGCAGGAAGTCCACGCCGCTCGAGCCACCGGTCCCCTTCTTGTGCCCGATGGTCCGAGTCACGACCTGCAGGTGCCGGAAGCGCCACTGCTGGAAGTTGTCCT
>JAICSZ010000412.1 GCA_025936615.1 Pedococcus sp.
AACGGTGGTGACGACTTCGCGCCGCGCGCCGACCTGGCCTCGCGCGCCGAGCAGATCACCGTCGCGAACCGCTACTACGCCAAGGCAGGCCTCGGCCCCTGGGGCTGCGCCCACGCGGCCTGACCCGCAGCAGCACCATGCCAGCGCCCCGGACCACGCGGTCCGGGGCGCTGGTGCTCGTCCACCGCAGCGGCCAATAGAGTCGCGGGCATGAGCGAGCCCCCGAGCAGCGGCTACCTCGGGGCCGCCGAGCTCCGGCAGGTGGCCGCCGGGCTCGGCCTGCGCCCCACCAAGCACTGGGGCCAGAACTTCGTCGTCGATGCCAACACCGTCAAGCGCATCGTGCGCCTCGCGGGCCTCACCGTGCAGGACTCGGTCGTCGAGGTGGGGCCGGGGCTCGGCTCCCTCACCCTCGCCCTGCTCCCCGAGACCGGCCACGTCACCGCGGTCGAGGTGGACCCCGCCCTCGCAGCGGCCCTGCCGGAGACCGTCGGCCGGCTCGCACCGGCACACGCCGACCGGCTCACCATCGTCCAGGACGACGCCATGCGCGTCCGCGCCCTGCCAGACCCGCAACCCACCGCCCTGGTCGCCAACCTGCCCTACAACGTCTCGGTCCCCGTCGTGCTCTCCTTCCTCGAGGCGTTCCCGACCATCGAGCGGGTCCTGGTCATGGTGCAGCTCGAGGTGGCGGAGCGGCTGGCTGCCGGTCCGGGCTCCAAGGCCTACGGCGTGCCGAGCGTCAAGGCCGCCTGGTATGCCGCGGTGAGGCTCGCGGGGCAGGTGCCCCGCAGCGTCTTCTGGCCGGTACCCAACGTCGACTCGGGGCTGGTCTCGATGCAGCGCCGACCCCCGCCGGAGACGACGGCCACCCGCACGGAGGTGTTCGCCTGCGTGGACGCCGCCTTCGCCCAGCGACGCAAGACCCTGCGCGCCGCGCTGGCCGGCTGGGCCGGCTCGGCGCCCAGGGCCGAGGAGTGCCTGCGGGCCGCGGGCGTGGACCCGCGCACGCGCGGCGAACAGCTCGGGATCGACGCCTTCTCCGCCATCGCCGCGGCCCGAGCAGGGCTCGCCGCCACCCCATAGGGTTGCGGCCATGACCTCTGCCGCGCTCACGTCGCCCTCGGTGACCGTGCGCGTCCCGGCCAAGGTCAACCTCGAGCTGCTCGTCGGCCCGCCCGGTCCGCACGGGTACCACCCGCTGTCCACCGTGTTCCACGCGGTGAGCGTGTTCGACGAGGTCACGGTGACGACCGCCGACGAGTGGGGACTCGACGTCAACGGGCCGCAGTCCACGAGCGTCCCGGCCGACGGGACGAACCTCGCTGCCCGCGCGGCCCAGGCACTGGCCCGCGACAGCGGGGTCGACGAGCCGGTCCACATCAGCATCCGCAAGGAGATCCCGGTGGCCGGCGGCATGGCCGGGGGCTCCGCCGACGCCGCTGCCGCGCTCGTGGCCTGCGATGCGCTCTGGGGGCTCGCCAAGACCCGGGCGGACCTCGAACAGCTCGCGGCGGAGCTCGGCAGCGACGTCCCGTTCCTGCTCTCCGGCGGGACGGCGATGGGGTCCGGCCGGGGCGAGGTGCTCGCGCCGGTGCTGGGGAAGGGGACCTACCACTGGGTGTTCGCCCTCAGCGAGGACGGGCTGTCCACACCGGCCGTCTACGCCGAGTGCGACCGGCTGCGCGGCAGGCGCAGGGTGCCCGAACCTGCGCCGAGCCCGGAGATGATGACCGCCCTGCGCTCCGGCGACCCACACGCGCTCGGCGAGGCCCTGCACAACGACCTGCAGGCGGCGGCCATCTCCCTTCGGCCCGCGATCGGCGACGTGCTCGACGCCGGGCTGGAGTTCGGCGCACTGGGCGGCATCGTGTCCGGCTCCGGGCCCACGGTGGCGTTCCTGTGCGAGGACAACGAGGGCGCCCTCGACCTGGCCGTCTCGCTCACCGCCTCCGGCGCCGTGCCGGACGTGCGTCGGGCCACCGGACCGGTGCACGGCGCCCAGCTGGTGACCGGGTCCCGACCGCTCTGATGGCAAACCTGGTCTCCGTCGAGCGCGCCTCCCTGGCCCTCGGCACAGCACAGGTCCTCGACGAGGTCTCGCTCGGGCTGCTCGGTGGGGACCGGATCGGCGTCGTGGGACGCAACGGCGGCGGCAAGACCACGCTGCTGCGCGTGCTCGCGGGGCTGCGCGAGGTCGACTCCGGCCGGGTGACCCGCGCCGGGGGAGCGACCGTCGGCGTGCTGCCCCAGGAGGACGTGCTGGACGCCACCCACACGGTGCGGCAGTCCGTCATCGCTGACCTGCCCGAGCACGTGTGGGCCGGCGACCCGCGGATCCGCGACGTGCTCACCGGCCTGCTGGGCGGCGTCGACGCCGACGCGGTCGGCGGGCTGGACTCGGCGATCGCGCCGTTGTCAGGAGGCGAGCGACGCCGGGTGGCGCTGGCCGGGCTGCTCGTGCGCAACCCGACCGTGCTGCTGCTCGACGAGCCGACCAACCACCTCGACGTCGAGGGCGTCGCCTGGCTTGCCGACCACCTGGTCCACCATCGCGCGCGGCCCGACAACGCGCTGCTGGCCATCACGCACGACCGGTGGTTCCTGGACGCGGTGGCCACGGTGACGTGGGAGGTCGTCGACGGGTCGGTGGCGTCCTACGAAGGCGGCTACGCGGCAT
>JAICSZ010000067.1 GCA_025936615.1 Pedococcus sp.
ACGATCAACGGCCGCGTGGTCCACGAGGCCCGCGTCGAGATGGGCCGCACACTCGCCCGCGAGCACCCGGCCGACGCGGACCTGGTGATCCCGACGCCGGAGTCGGGGACCCCGGCGGCGATCGGGTTCGCCCAGGAGTCGGGTATCCCCTACGGCCAGGGGCTGGTCAAGAATGCCTACGCCGGGCGCACCTTCATCCAGCCCTCGCAGACGATCCGGCAGCTCGGGATCCGGCTCAAGCTCCACCCGCGGCGCGAGGTGGTCAAGGGCAAGCGGCTCGTAGTCGTCGACGACACGATCGTGCGCGGCAACACCCAGCGTGCGGTGGTGCGGATGCTGCGCGAGGCGGGCGCTGCCGAGGTGCACCTGCGGATCTCGGCGCCGCCGGTGAAGTGGCCGTGCTTCTACGGCATCGACTTCCCGACCCGCGCGGAACTGATCGCCACGGGGATCGGCGTCGAGGAGATCTGCAACTCGATCGGTGCCGACTCCCTCGGCTACATCTCCGAGGAGGGGATGGTCGCCGCCACCGAGCAGCCCACGTCGGCGCTGTGCACAGCGTGCTTCACCGGCCGGTACCCGGTGGAGCTGCCCGACGAGTCGCGGTTCGGCAAGAACCTGTTCGAGACGCTCCCGATCGACGTCGACGTCGATGGCGTGTCACTGGGGCTCGGCGGCGGCGCGGCCGACGCCCTCACCCGCCCCTAGGTCACCGTCGAGAACGCACGACGCGCTGAAGAATCGCATTGCGCTTCGGCGTGTTGCGCTCACTCGACTGGGGCGGCGACCGAATCGGTGGTCTCAGGCGCTGGAGCAGGAGCGGGAGTCGGGGCAACGGGCCCGCCGCGGTGCGGCTCGTTCCAGAGCTCGATCGTCTGGGTGAGCCAGTAGGTCGCGAACTGGCCGATCAGCAGTGCCTCGAGCCAGAACACCCAGTTGTCCAGCCACCCCTGCCACGGGCCGGCCACCACGACGACGGCGATCGAGGCCACCATGAGCACGAACCCCCAGAAGTAGCGGTTCCACAGGTGCTCCCGCCACGGTCGGCCGTCCTGCTCGGCCTGCTTGTGCGCCAGACCCCAGCCGCTGATGAACACGGTCCCCACGATGCCGACGAAGAGCATCAGCGCCGAGCCGTCGTGCCCGTGGCACATGAAGGTGCCCCGGCCGAACAGGTAGAACCCGGCAAGCACCAGGAAGGCCGCCACCGAAACGGCGATGGCAATGCCTACGCCCTTGGACAGCTCGCGCTCGGCGGCGGGCGTGGCGAAGACCTGGATCCACATGACGACGGCGAACGCCAGCGCGGCCAGGATCAGCAGCGCCCCGACGTTGTTGCGGATGGCCAGCTGCACGTCCTGCGGGATGGCGCTGGGCACGCAGCGCGCCTCGGGACGCGTCGGGACGAAGGCCACGATGAACGCGAAGAAGCCCGACCCGTTGAGCAGCACGTCCTCCAGAGGAGTGTTGCCCTGGTACACGATGAGGCATGCCCCGATGGCGCACAGGCTGGAGACGAAGACGGCCCGCACCGGCGTGTAGTACGACGCACTGATGGACTGCAGCAGGGCTCCCCGCGACAGGACGTACAGCCCCACCGCCACGAAGAGCAGCAGCACGAGCAGCACCATGGCCAGCCGCAGGAAGCGATAGGTGCGCAGGAGGTCGAACTGGTACGAGCTGGTCACGGCGGACCCCTTTCCCTCGTGGGTCCCTGCATTTGCCATGGTCCACGTCCACTACCCGTCGTGTCATCCGTCATCTGCAGTGCCTCTAGGCTTGTCGCGTGACCGAGGGCCCTACCACCTACGCTTCCGCCGGCGTCGACGTCGAGGCCGGTGACAAGGCGGTCGAGCTGATGAAGGCCAGCGTTCGCCGGGCCACCCGTCCGGAGGTGCTCGGCGGCCTCGGCGGGTTCGCGGGCATGTTCGACGCCTCCGCGATCGCCCGGATGACCCGGCCAGTCCTGGCCACCTCCACCGACGGCGTCGGCACGAAGGTAGCCATCGCGCAGGCCCTCGACCGGCACGACACCATCGGCTTCGACCTGGTCGGCATGGTCGTCGACGACATCGTGGTGTGCGGCGCTGAGCCGTTGTTCATGACTGACTACATCGCCACGGGCAAGGTCGTGCCCGAGCGGGTCGCGGCAATCGTGTCGGGCATCGCCGCCGCCTGCGAGCAGGCGCGGGTGGCGCTCGTGGGCGGGGAGACCGCAGAGCACCCCGGCCTGCTCGAGCCCGACGAGTACGACGTGGCGGGTGCCGCCACCGGCGTCGTGGAGTATGCCGCGGTGCTGGGTCCGGACCGTGTCGCACCTGGCGACGTGGTCCTGGCCATGGGCTCCAGCGGGCTGCACAGCAATGGCTTCTCTTTGGTGCGCAAGGTGTTTCGCGATGCGGGCTGGGAGCTGGACCGCCAGGTCGACGAGTTCGGGCAGACCCTCGGCGAGGAGCTGCTCACCCCGACCCGGGTCTACTCCGCCGACCTGCTCGAGCTCATCCGCACGGACGGGGTCGACGTCCACGCGCTGTCCCACGTCACGGGCGGCGGGCTCGCGGCCAACCTGGCCCGGGTCCTTCCTCCTCACGTGGTCGCCCGCCTCGACCGGGCCACCTGGACGCCACCGCCGGTCTTCCAGACGGTCGGTGCCCTCGGCAGCGTTCCTCGCTCCGACCTCGAGCGCACGCTCAACATGGGGGTGGGCTTCGTGGCGCTGCTGCCCGCCGCCCACGTCGACGCAGCCACGCGGCTCCTCGAGCAGCGCGGCATACCGGCTTGGGTGATCGGCCAGACCCACGGGGCCGAGGACGCGCCCCTGGACGACCACCACGAGGTGGTCCGCGGCGCCAAGGGAGTCGCGGGCGGCGCCGTGCAGGTCGTGGGCGACCATCCGTCGTCCGGCTGACGATCGCCGGCTGAGTAGTCGAGCGGGTGGTGCCCCAGGAAGGGGCCTTCTCGGAGGCGTCCTCGGGTGTGGTGCCGGTGCCTGCCTGGTCGCCTGCTGAGCTGAGCGGCGTCCTCGTCTTCTCGTGACCGCCCACCCGGCGTACCTTCGAGGCGTGGACGACCCCGACCCCGAGGACGTCGTGGTCCGGCAGTACCGCTACCTCCTGCGCACCGCCCCGGCCGACGCGCTCGAGGCTGCCCACGTGCAGGCCCTCTCCGAGCTCGACGACAACGCGTGCGCTGCGGTCCTGCGCGCGGTCCAGACGGCGCTGGTCTGCGGGCTGCGGCTGTCGTTCGACCAGCCACGGCAGCTCGCACACCTCATCACCCTCGGTGAGCGTCGCGTGCCGGGCGCGTTCCTCGCTGCGTTGGAGCGGCACTGGAAGCGCGAGCTGGCTGACCACGTCGTGCTCGCCGAGGCGTCGTTCGGGCTCTTCGCGGGGTATGCCGCGTGGGACGGGTCCGATCCCGACGCACCAGAGCAGGTGTGGGCCGACGACGAGTTCGCCGAGCCGTGGCACGCCGCTCTGCAGCCCGTCTACTACCGGGGCTACCACGGCGGCCCGGCCAGCGCCGACCTGTTCGGCGGCGCAGGCTAGGGGCCGGTCCCCGTCACAGCGTCGGCACGCCGTCGGGCGGGCGCGGCCGCGGGTCAGCCGGGTCAGCAGGTCCAGCACGGCGGCGCCGCGCTCCTGGTCCAGCGCCGAGGTGGGCCCGTCGACGAGCAGGACCTTGGGGTCGTTCATCGACGCTCTCGGGGAGGTCCTGCTCGTCGCCGCTCACCTGCACCTCCCACTGCGCGCCGCCGTCCTCGTCCACTGGGTGGTGGCGGTGTCGCGCACCGCGCTGGACGAGGCGGACCACTCCCACGCGCTCGACCTGGTCGCGCTCCCCGTCGTGGTGGACGCCGAGCGGCCGTCCCTCAAGGCCATGCTCCAGACGCCGCTCGGGCTCGTCTCGATCTGAGGCTCCCTCATCTGGCGGATCCGCCGCCCCGGACGGACACCTAGCGTCACGTCCCATGGGGCTGCTGCGACTTTCCCGCCGCGCTCCCCGGGAGGAAACCCCGCCCCCGGAGCGACCCGAGGTCACGGACTACCGCGACTTCCTGCTCACCGCACCCCGCGAGCAGCTCGTGGCGGTGCACCACCAGGTGCTTCCCGGGCTCGACCTCTTCTTGCGCGCGGTCATCCTCAACACCGCCTGCCGGCTCACCGGGGCAGGGGCAGGCGTCGCGCCCGAGGACACGTTCGGCCTCACCCAGCTCGTGCTGGCCAGTGGCGGCGCCGAGCGGGTCGCGATCCTCGAGGCCTACGACGACGCCGTGCGCCACCGGCTGGCCCATGCGGTGGGGGTCGCCCTGAGGCCCCCGGTCGAGGAGGAGCCCGTCGAGGAGGAGCCCGAGGAACCGGCGCCGGAGCAAGGGACCGACGAAGGCACGAAGCTCAGCCAGGTGGACGAGCCGCGCAGGGAAGCCACCCTCCTACCCTGAGTGGATGAGCCGGTTCATCCGCAGGGATCGGCACGGCCGGTCGGCCTCCGATCCAGACGTCGTCGAGGACCCCGTGGTCCGCCAGTACCGCTTCCTGCTCCGCACTGCGCCACGAGACGCGTTGGAGGCGGCGCACACCGAGTCCCTTCGCCGGCTCAGCGACGCTGACCGCGCTGCCGTGCTGACTGCCGTCCAGACCGGGCTGGTGACCGGGCAGCGGCTCACACCCGACTCGGTGACCAAGGTCGCCCACCTCGTGGTCAACGGCGAGCACCGTGACCCCCGTGCGTTCCTGCGCGCCTGCCCGCAGGAGAGCCTGCGCGCGCTCGCCGGGGCCGTCATCCACAGCGAGGCCCTGTTCGGGTTGTTCGGCGGGTACGCGAGCTGGGACGGAGCCGATCCCGAGCCAGTGGACGACTCGGCGTGGAGGGACGCCGGATTCAACCCGGACAGTGGACGCTGGAGCCTCGACCGTGAACCGGGGCGTGACAACTCCGGCATCGTCAGCGGCGCGGGTGGTGGCTTTGGCGGCGACGGCGGTGGAGGCGGGGGCTAGCCATCGCCGAGCAGCTCGTCGGTCGTCGTGAAGGACACGAGCGGCTGGTAGAGGGCCATCACGTCGAGCGCCTTCTGGTGGTTCCCGTCGGTGGAGCCGGCACAGGCGTCGGTGACCACCGTGATGTCGGCACCGTCGTCCGCGGCTGCCAGCACCGTTGAGATGACGCAGCAGTCGGTGGCTACGCCCGTCACGACCAGCTTCGGCTGGTCACCGACGACGGCGCGCAGGTCCTCGCCCCACTTCCCGAACGTCGTGGCCGTGACCACCTGCCCCGCCTGCGCTGCCACCTTCGACACCTCGTCGGTGAACTCGTACAGCTCGCTGTCCGGAGGCTGCAACGCCCACGGGAACGACTCGTAGTACGGCACCCACGACCCGCTCGGCTCCGACGGCGCCACGAACCGGGTGAACACGCTGCGCCCGCCCCACTCGGAGGCGAGGCGGACGACGTTCGCCGCCGCCGCGGCATACCTGGGCGCACGCCACTCGCTGGACGGGTCGCCGAAGACGCGCTGCAGGTCGATCGCGACGAGCCAGCCGGGGTCGGTCACGTGCCCTCCTCCTGGCGGCGCACGGTTCCGCGCCGCAGCAACAGGGTGCCGACCAGCCCGATGACGAGGGCGAGCAGCACCCCGAGGTTGGCGTAGGCCCAGCTGCCGTCCTTGCCCCCGAGGCCGAGCGGGCCGAGCAGGTAGCCCTGCCAGTTGTTCCACGACGCCGCGTCGGCGAACAGGTTGATCACCAGGCCCCAGCCGACCACCGAGGCGAGCACCATGAGCCCGATCGAGGTCCAGTCCCACTGGCCGTAGCGGCCACTGCCGTCGAAGAGGGCGTCCTCGTCGTAGTCGCGGCGGCGCAGCCAGATGTCCGCGATCATGATCCCGGCCCACGCGGCGAGCGGCACCCCGAGGGTGATGAGGAACGACTGGAACGGCCCGAGGAAGTCCTCGGCGAAGAACACCACCCAGATCGTGCCCAGGGTGAGGATGACGCCGTCGATGAACGCCGCCCTGGGTCGGGGGATGCGCACGCCGAGGGACAGCAGCGTCAGCCCGGAGGAGTAGATGCCGAGCACCGCCCCGCTGACCAGTGCGAGGATCGCGGCCACGAGGAACGGCACCAGCACCCAGGTGGGCAGGATCGTGGCCAGGGTGCCGACCGGATCGGCGGAGATGCCGTCCTGGAGCTTCTTGTCCGAGCCGGCGAGCAGCAGTCCGTAGAGGACGAGCAGCACGGGCGCCAGGGCACCGCCGAAGGTGTTCCACCACACGATCGAGCCGCCGGAGGCGTCGCGGCGCTGGTAGCGGGACCAGTCGGCTGCGATGTTGATCCACCCCAGGCCGAAGCCCGTCATCACCATGACCAGTGCGCCGATGACCGCCTGGGTGGACCCGGAGGGGATCGCGGTGACGGTGTCCCACTTGACGTGGTCGACGGTCATCGCGATGTAGAGGATCGTCACGACGCCGGTGATCCAGGTCAGCCAGGACTGCAGCCGCATGATGACGTGGTAGCCGGCGACCGAGGCGGCGACGATGAGCGCGGCGGTCACGAGCGCGGCCACGATCTTGGTGGCCGTGCCACCGCTCCACCCGAGCTCGCGGAAGATCGTGGCGGTGGCCAGGGTCGCGGTGATCGCAAGGAAGGTCTCCCACCCGATCGACGTCAGCCACGAGACGACGCCCGGCACCTTCTGGCCGGTGACCCCGAACGCCGCCCGCGACAGGATCATCGTCGGGGCGGAGCCGCGCTTGCCGGCGATCGCGATGACGCCGCACAGCAGGAAGGACACGATGATGCCGACGACGGCCACGAGGACGCCCTGCCAGAACGAGATCCCGAACTGGAGGGTGAACGCGGCGTAGGAGATCCCGAAGACCGAGATGTTGGCGGCGAACCACGGCCAGAACAGGTCTCTCGGCCTGGCGGTGCGCTCCGCCTCCTCGATGATCTCGATGCCGGTGGTCTCGACCCCGAGCCGCTGGGTCTGCGCCCGCGTGTCAGTGCTCATGGCCAGAGCGTGCCAGACCAGCGGGTGCGAGGACAGCACCTCGGGCCGAGGCCACAGCCCAGGGCCGCAGGCCCCGGGCGGAAGGTGCCCACGCGGCATACGGGCATGGCGAGATGCCGCGCGGGTGCGGCGGCGTGACACGGGCACCAGGCCCGCGCATGAGGTCGTGCTCGGTCAGCGCCTCGGGTCAGCCCTGACCCGAGGCCCACTTTCCGTACTCGTCGTACTCGTCCTCACCCGAGTCGTCGGAGACAGGCTCCGGCTCCCGGTAGGTGGACCCGTGCAGTTCTCGCTCAAGCGCGCTCAGGTCGGTGTCGGGGGAGAAGTACTTCAGCTCCCGAGCAACCTTCGTCTGCTTGGCCTTGGCCCGGCCGCGCCCCATGGCGTGACCCCCTCATGCGTCTGCCGGGACGGCATCGCTTCCGTCAGCGCCTCGTGGAGGCGTTGACTCCACGGAGCGGTCCCGGGAATCGTGTATGTGTCGTGGGTACAACGCTACAGGAGCGGTGCAAGTTGCGCGTCCCGGTTCCGGTCAGGGGTTGCGTGTCGCGCGCCACCCGACGGCGACCCGGGGAAGGCGTCTCAGTGGGCGGGCAGCCAGATGCCACCCGCCGCCTTGGCGGCCATCCGCTCCTCGGCCACGTGGTCCGCTGCCGCGGCAGGGGTGGTGCCGCGGGCGTCGGCGGTCTCCAGCACCTCGAGGGTGTGGTCGAAGATCGCCGAGGCGCCCTTCTTGGCCCGCTCGAAGTCGAACCCGTGCAGCTCGTCGCTGACCTGGATCACGCCGCCGGCATTGACGAGGAAGTCGGGAGCGTAGGTGATGCCGCGAGCCATGAGCTGGTCGGCGGTGCCACCCTCGCCCTCGCTGACGAGCTGGTTGTTGGCGGCACCACACACGACCTTGGCCGTGAGTGCCTGGACGGTGGCGTCGTCGAGCGCCCCACCCAGCGCACAGGGCGCGTAGACGTCGAGGTCGGCATGCACGAGGGCGTTCGTGTCGGCGACGGCGTCGATCTCGGGGTGCTGCGTGCGAAGCGCGGCCACCGCGTCCTGGTCGACGTCGGTGACGACGACCCTGGCGCCGTCCTCGAGAAGGTGCGCGGCAAGGATGTGGCCGACCTTCCCGACGCCGGAGATCCCGACCGTGCGGCCCTCGAGGGTGGCTTCGCCCACCACGTGCTGCGCGCTGGCGCGCATTCCCTGGATGTCGCCGTCCGCCTTCAGCACCGAGGTTTCGCCGGCGCCGCCTTACTCCTGGTAGCTGCCGGTGGCTAAGTGGGTGGTCTCGCTGACCACGTCCATGTCGGCGACGTAGGTGCCCACGTCGCAGGCGGTGACGTAGCGGCCGTTCAGGCTCTCGACGAAGCGTCCGTAGGCGCGCAGCAGCTCGGGGGTCTTGTCCGTGGCGGGGTCGCCGATGATGACCGCCTTGCCGCCGCCGAGCTCGAGCCCGGCGAC
>JAICSZ010000338.1 GCA_025936615.1 Pedococcus sp.
CGCTGCTCGCTGTCGGCGGCAATCAGCGCGGCGAGGCTTCCGGTGTACATGGACCTGGCGCCCCCCTCGACGACCTGCTCGAGCGTGTCCGCCAGGTCTGGGTTGGTGGCCAGGTCACCGGCGGACAGCGTGCCGCCGTCCGCGGCGGTCACCAGCGGACGGGTGTGGGGGTCCCAGCCGAAGACCGAGTCGCCGGTGATGGCCAGGTAGGAGGCGGCGGCGCCGCCCACCCGGTAGCCGCTGCGGGCGGCGGCCACGCTGGGCGCCAGCACGTCCTTCCACGCCGCCTGGCCGTGCCGGTCGTGTGCGACGCCCAGCGCCGCGAAGGCGCCGGGCGTGGCCACCGAGCCGTGACCGGCATACAGGGTCAGCCCGCCACCGTAGGTGGTGTGGACCTCGCGCAGGCCCTCACCGAAGCGCTCTCTCGGCAGCCCTCGACCCGGCATCTCGACGTTGCCGTCGACCACCTCGGGATCGCCACCGGCCGGCCAGACGGTGACGAACGCGCCGCCCGCCACGGAGACGATGCCGGGCTCGGTGGTCATGGCGGCGACCATCGCCGCGATCGCGGCATCCACGGCGTTGCCGCCCGCAGCGGCAGCCGCCATGCCGGCGTCGGCGGACGCAGGGCCCGTGGCAGCAACTGCGACTCGCCTCGTCATGGTCCCGATTCTGTCCCACGCTGGGCAGACTGTCCCCATGGACGCTGCTGCCCTGCGCGCCGTGCAGGCGCCCCTGAAGGACAGGTACCGGACCGACCCGAAGGCGGCACGCCACCGGCTCTCGGCGCGGGGGGCGTTCACCGACCCCGGCATCACGACCACGATCGAGGGCTTCACGGGACCGGTGCGCGCGGGCCTGCACCCGGCCGCTGGTGGGGACGGCTCGGATGCCTGCTCCGGCGACATGCTGCTCCAGGCGGTCCTGGCCTGTGCCGGCGTCACCCTGCGCAGCGTCGCGACCGCGATGGGTCTGTCGGTGCGCGGCGCGGACCTCGTCGCCGAGGGGTGGTTCGACGCCCGCGGCACCCTCGGCGTGGCCCGGGACGTCCCGGTCGGGATGACCGACGTAGTCGTCACGGCCACGCTCGACACCGACGCCGACGACGCCACGCTCGAACGCCTCGCCCGCTCCACGGAGCGCTACTGCGTGGTGGCCCAGAGCCTGGCCCAGCCACCGCGCTTCGTGGTGCTTCGGCAGGGGTGAGTGGGGCTACTTCGTGGTGAGCCGCATCCGGAACTCGGCGTGGTCGCCGGTGCCGGTTGCCGTGACACCAAAGGCGGCCAGCGGGGCGAGGTCCTCGGTCTGCTCCGGTGACGCCTCGTCCTTGAACTCGGCGACCAGGCCGGCGATGTCCGCATAGGCCGCGAACTTCGCCTTGGCCGCGTCGGGGAGCGCTGCCTTGAAGGTGGCGGAGCCACCCAGGCCCGACCCGCCCGCGACGGTGTCGGCGTAGCCGTCGGACAGTGCGAGGACGCTGCGGTTGCCCGCCTGCTTGAGGGTCAGCGGGGCGCCCGTCGCCTGCTCTCCGCCGAGGTCCGCCAGCTTCTGCAGCACGACCCGGTCGCCGTCGGTGACGACAGCGACCTGCGGGTCGCCGTGACCCTCGCCCATGCCACCGAACGCAAGGGTGAGCTGGGTGCCGAGCGCCTTGAACAGGTCCTCGGGAAGCGTGAGCCCGAACGCGTCCTGCGCCTGGGCCAGGCTGTCGGCGAACTGCTGCTCGCCGACCACGGACTTCAGTGACTTCTCGATCCCGGGCCACGCGGTCCGGAGCTGCTCGCCGGCGTTCGCGACCCCCACCGCGGCGAGGGTGTCCTTGGGCAGTGCCGTCAGGCCGGTGCTGCCCGTCGAGCCCGGGGCGATCTCGGTCGACAACCCGTTGACACGCCCGGCGAGCTCGAGGTGGGGTCCGTCGAAGCGCAGGGCATAGGCACCATGACCTGCCGCGTTCGCCTTGGTGGGCAACACCATCAGCCCGGAGCTGTCGAGGCTCCCCATTGCCTTGGAGAGCTTGCTCGCGTCGAACCAGGCAGCCGCGATGCCGTCCTCCCCGAGGTCGCCCATGTCCTTGGTGAAGGTGGCGTTGTCGGACAGTGGGCTCTTCTGCGCCGCAGAGACGACCGCCGCCAGCTGGCCGGTGCCCTGCTCGGTGCACAGGGCGTAGTCGTCCAGGACCTGGCACTCGCCGTCGAGCGACTTGGCGAGCTTGGGCAGACTCGTGCGAGCGGCCTCCTTGTCAGTGACCGCGAGCGTGACCACCGGGAGTGGTTTGCTGTCGGCGCCCTTGCCCGGCACGAGTCCGAAGCCGATGCGCTTGCCCAGCCACGGCTCGACGTCCTTGGCGAAGTCGACACCCCCGAGCGCCTTGTCCTTCTGCAGGGCCTTGACGATGACCTCGCGCAGGTCGGAGTCCTCGCGGACCTGCTCCTTGGCCTTGGGGAACTTGCGTGCGAACCGGATGGCGTCGAGCTTCTGCCCACCAGCCGGGTCGAGGTCGACCTTCGCGAAGGCAATGGTCGTCGACGGCAGCACCGACTCGGGCTGGGCCCCACCACCGCCCACCTGCTGCCACGCCCAGGCGCCACCCGCGCCAAGCCCGACGATGGCGAGGATCCCGCTCACGAGGGCGATGGTGCGGCCCTTGCCGGAGGATGTGGGCTGCGGCGCCTGCGGCTGGGCAGGCTCGAACGGCATGGTCATGATGGCTCCCCGAAGCAACGATCTCGATGCGCCGCGTGCGGTGCGGCGGCCGCGAGTCTAGGGAGCCCTCGAACCCGTCCGTGACCAAACGGCACGAACCGGCCGAAGGCGCGACCAGGACCAGCCAAAGGTGCCGGTGCCAGCCGCCGCGGCAGTGCCAAGCACCCGCGAACGGCGTCAGGCCCGGCCCACCATGGGGCCAGGCCTGACTGCGTGCGGGGGCGTCAGCCCGCGACGACGTCGAGCTGCACCTTGGCCTGCACCTCGGGGTGCAGGCGGACCAGTGCCTCGTGGGTGCCGACAGTCTTGATCGGGTGGGTGATCTCGATCTTGCGGCGGTCCAGCTGCGGGCCGCCGGCGGCCTTGACGGCGTCGGCGACGTCCGCGGTGGACACTGCGCCGAACAGGCGACCGGACGCACCCGCGTGGGCGAGGACCTTCACGGTGCCGTTCTCGAGGTTGCCCTTGACGGACTTCGCCTCCTCGAGCGAGCTGATTGCGCGGACCTCGCGGCCCTTGGCGATCGCGTCGACCTGCTTCTGCCCGCCCTTGGTCCACGCAGTGGCCAGACCACGGCGGAACAGAAAGTTGCGGGCGTAGCCGTCCTTGACGTCGACGACGTCACCGGGGTTGCCGAGGCTGGAGACCTCGTGGGTCAGAATGACCTTCATCGTTCAGATCCTTCCTGCGCCCGGGCTCAGCGGGACGAGCTCGAGTAGGGCAGCAGCGCCATCTCGCGGGCGTTCTTGACCGCGGTGGCGATGAGCCGCTGCTCCTGGACGGACACACCGGTCACCCGACGGGCGCGGATC
>JAICSZ010000377.1 GCA_025936615.1 Pedococcus sp.
AGTCGGCGCTGCGCCGCGCGCGCACCTTCGGCGGCCCGGTGCTGGTCCACGTGATCACCCAGAAGGGGCGCGGCTACGCCCCGGCCCGCAACGACGAGGCCGACCAGTTCCACAGCGTCGGCAAGATCAACCCCGAGACCGGCCTGCCCTTCGAGGTGACCGGGCGTATCTGGACCGACGAGTTCCACGACGAGATGCTCGCCATCGGGCGCGAGCGAGCGGACGTCGTGGCGCTCAGTGCCGCGATGCTGATCCCCGTGGGCCTCGACGGCTTCGCCGCAGCTCACCCCGACCGGGTGTTCGACGTGGGGATCGCCGAGCAGCACGCGGTCACGATGGCCAGCGGCCTCGCGTTCGCCGGCCTGCACCCGGTGGTCGCGGTCTACGCGACGTTCCTCAACCGCGCCTTCGACCAGCTGCTCATGGATGCCGCCCTGCACAGGGCGGGCATCACCTTCGTCCTCGACCGGGCCGGTGTCACCGGCACCGACGGGCCGTCGCACAACGGCATGTGGGACATGACGATCGCGTCGATCGTGCCGGGGCTGCGGCTGGCGGCGCCGCGGGACGGGCAGCAGGTCAGTGTCCAGCTGCGTGAGGCCGTCGACGTCTCCGACGGACCGACCGTGATCCGCTTCCCCAAGGGCGACGTGGGCGAGGCCGTGCCCGCGCTGCGCCAGCACGGAGCCGTCGACGTGCTGCACGAGACCGACCCGAGCGGGTGCGACCTGCTCGTCGTGGGGGTCGGGGTGTTCGCGTCGATGGCTGTAGACGTGGCGGCCAAGCTCGAGGCCCAGGGCCACCGGGTCACCGCGGCCGACCCGCGCTGGGTGCTGCCGGTGAGTCCGGACCTCGTCGAGCTGGCCCGGGCCGCCGGCGCCGTGGCGGTCGTCGAGGACAACCTGGTCACCTCGGGTATCGGCATGGCGGTGACCCACGCCCTGCGGCAGGCGGGCATCGAGGTCCCGGTGCACCTGCACGGCATACCGAAGCGGTTCCTGGGCCACGCGTCCCGCGGCCAGGTCCTCGAGGAGGTCGGGCTGACCGCGGACGCGGTCGCCACCGAGCTGGCTACCCGGCTTCGGTGAGCCGCCGCAGCCGCAGCGCGAGCTGGAGCTCCAACGCCACGTCCGGCCGCTGCCAGTAGGGGCCGAGGAGCGAGCCGATGCGCTCGAGTCGCTGGCTGACGGTGTTGACGTGGACGTGGAGCGCCGACGCCGCGTGGCGCGGGCTGGATCCCGCGTCGAAGTACGCCTGGAGGGTCTTGACCAGCTCCGAGCCGCGGCGGGCGTCGTAGTCCAGCAACGGACCCAGGTGCTGGGTCACGTAGCGGTCGACGTCGGGGTCCGACCCGACCACCAGCCCGGCGAACCCGAGGTGTGCCGAGGAGGCGCCGCTGCCGGACCGCCCGAGGGCCACCAGCGCTCGCACCGCGCGCACCGCCTCACCCCACGCGGCCGGGAGGCCGTCAGCAAGGGTGACCGGCCCGGCCGCACCCACCGTGACCTCACCCAGTCGGGCGAGCCGCTTGGCCAGCTCCGCAGCGCTCTCGTGGGCGTCGCCGGACGGCACGAGAGCGACCACTCGGCCGTCGTGCTCACCCACGACCGAGCCGGGTCCGGCGGCCGCGTGGGCGGCCATGAGCAGCGTGCGCCGGGGCATCTCGTCGCCTGCGTGCGCCACCAGCACCGCGTGCGATCGCGCGGGGTCCAGGCCCTCGGCGCGCACGCGGGCCTGCAGCGCCGAGGGGTCCCCGCGCCCGGAGACGAGGTCCGAGACCAGGTCGGTGCGCACCCGCTGCTCCGCCTCGGCGGCAGTCCGCTCGAAGAGCAGCACCAGGGCGCTGACCACCGATGCGCGCTCGACGGTTCGCTGGTCGGCGTCGTCGAGGTCCCGCACACCGCCGAGGACCAGGACGCCCAGGTGCGTCTGCGGTGCCTTGACCACGATGGCCCAGCGGTCGCGGTGGTGCGCGAGCCGGCCGGTGCGCAGGGTCTGCTCGACGGCATGCGGTGCGACGGGGTCGGTGTCCGGCGCCTGCCCGTGGCTGCTGAGCCGCTCGCCGTCGGGGCCGACCAGCACGACCCAGCCACCGAGCAGGTCACCCAGCGCCTTGGTGATGTCGTCGACGCCACCACCCGCGAGGACGAGCTCGGCGAACCGGTCGTGGGCGGCGGCCGCGCGCTCGACACCCGCGGTGTGCCGACGCACCTCGTCGGCGCTTCGGGTCTGGACGATCGAGACCGCGGCCAGCGCCGCCAGCGACCCGAGCAGGGCCACCTGGTCGGGCGAGAACGGGCGCGGGGACCGGTTGGCGGCGAACAGGACCCCGACGAACTGGTCCTCGACCAACAGCGGGGTGCCGCAGATCGACACCAGGCCCTCGTCGCCGACGGCGCTGTCGATGGTCCCGGTGTGCTGGAAGCGGTGGTCGGCGAGGTAGTCGGCGCTCCAGTAGGGCTTGTGCGTGGACGCCACCAGGCCGCCCAGGCCGTCGCCGAGCGAGAGCCGGACGCGCTGGAACTCCGCGCTCACCGAGCCGTCGGTGGCGCGCATGTAGGTGTCGCCAGCCTTCGGGTCGTAGAGCGTCATGTACGCGACGTCGGTGCCCAACAGGGTGCGCGCCCGCCGGACGATCGCCTCGAGGATGCCGCCCGGGTCGCGCAGTGCAGCCAGGTCGCGCGCGGTCTCCACGAGGGCGGTCAGCTCCGCCTCGCGTCGACGCCGGGAGTCGAACGCCGCTCGGACCCGCAGGGCCAGCTCGCGTGCCTCGCCCGACTCGTCGGGGACCTCGCCGAGCTCGGAGGCCGGCGCCCCCTGCGCGAGCAGCCGCAGCAGTGTCATCGCGGGGTGGTCGGTGGCGTCCATCGCCTCGGATCCTAGGCGCCGTCGGGCTCAGTGAGCGGTCCAGGCCCCGTCCATCGCGAAGGACGTGCCCGACACGGAGTCGGCGGCCGGGCTGCACAGGAACGCGACGAGCTCGGCGACCTCGGGCGGCTCGACGAGCCGCTTGACCGCCACCGGGGCCAGCATGATCTTCTCCACGACCTCGGACTCGGGTATCCCGTGGGTGCGTGCCTGGTCG
>JAICSZ010000171.1 GCA_025936615.1 Pedococcus sp.
CGCCAACATGCCGTGGGCACGCCTGGAGTCGTTCCTCACCTCGGTGCTCGAGATCGAGAACATCCGCGACATCCGCCTGGCCACGAAGGCCCTGATGGGCCTGCCGCAGCACTGGCTGCAGGACGACGTCGTCGAGGGCGTGGGCCGGGTCGCGCAGAAGGCGCACGCCCGGGGTGTCTCCCTGGCGATCCACACCCACGTCAACAACGCGGCGTCGGTGACCCCGCTGGTGGCGAAGGCCTCCCGCACCATGCTCGAGGCCGGGGTGCGCGACGTGCGCAACCAGGGCGTGCTCATGCGGGGCGTCAACGACTCCACCGAGCAGCTGCTCGACCTGTGCTTCGCCCTGGCCGACGACGCGATGATCACGCCGTACTACTTCTACATGTGCGACATGATCCCGTTCTCGGAGCACTGGCGGCTCTCGCTCGCCGAGGCGCAGCACCTGCAGCACTCGATGATGGGTTACCTGCCGGGCTTCTCCACCCCTCGGATCGTCTGCGACGTGCCGTTCGTGGGCAAGCGTTGGGTGCACCAGGTCGACAGCTACGACACCCAGAAGGGGATGTCGTTCTGGCGCAAGAACTACCGCACGTCGATCGAGGGTGCGGACGAGCAGGCGCTGTCGCGCGACTACGTCTACTACGACCCGATCTACACCCTGCCCGAGTCCGGCCAGCAGTGGTGGCGCGACCAGGGTGGGCACGACGAGGCGCACCGGGTCGCGGTGGAGCGGGCTGCCGCGTCGCGCGAGGCGTCGCTGGTCTGACACTCCCGGGTGCGTCACCGGTGTGACGTGCCCGACGTGAGACATCGGTATGCCGCGTGGCTCGGCTTCGCTAGGTTGCTCCCGTGACTGCCATCGCCCTCCCCCGCAAGCGTGTGCTCGCCGACCACGTCCCCGCCGTGGCTGGTGTCCCGGCTCGGGTCGGGTCGCTCGCACGCGACCTGGTCCTGGTCCTCGCCGGTGCCGGCTTCGTCGGCCTCCTGTCGCAGTGGAGCATCCCTCTGCCCGGCACCCCCGTGCCGCTGACCCTGGGCACCTTTGCCGTCCTGCTCACGGGCGCGTCGCTGGGCTGGCTGCGCGGCCTGCTCAGCATCGGCACCTACCTGGTGGCCGGCGGCCTGGGCGTCAACTGGTTCGCCGGCCACAAGGACGGCTGGGGCGGAGCCACCTTCGGGTACGTCATCGGCTTCGTCGTGGCCGGGGCGCTGGTCGGCTGGCTCGCCCAACGCGGCGGCGACCGCACCGTCAGCAGGACGGTGCTCACCATGGTGCTGGGCAACCTCGTGATCTACTCCGTCGGCGTCCCCTGGCTCATGGGCGTCACCGGCCTGCACCTGGGCGGTGCCCTCGACGCCGGAGTCGTCCCCTTCCTCCTCGGTGACGCCATCAAGGTCGCCGCTGCCGCCGGCCTGCTCCCCGCCACCTGGGCCCTGGTCAGGCGCGTCGAGCGCCACTGAGGTGGCCACCGGCACCCCGGCGACCACGGCCCTGACGCGGGTCCGGGTCGCCTTCGAGGTGCATCCCTACGACCACGACCCGGCTGCCGCTTCCTACGGGCTCGAGGCCGCGGCTGCGCTGTCGGTGCCGCCGGGCCAAGTCTTCAAGACCCTCCTCGTGGACAACGGCACCGGGCTCGCTGTCGCGGTCGTGCCGATCGACCGCCAGCTGGACCTGAAGGCCGTTGCGGTGGCGCTGGGCTGGAAGAGGGCCACCATGGCCGACCCCGCAGCGGCCGAGCGGTCGACAGGGTACGTCGTGGGGGGCATCTCCCCCGTCGGCCAGAAGCGGCGCCTGCCGACGGTGGTCGACCGCGGCGCGACCGGCTTCCAGCGCATCTACGTCTCCGGTGGTCGTCGCGGCCTGGACCTCTCGCTGGCGCCCGCCGACCTGGTCCGGGTCACCGACGCGCGCGTCGCCGACATCGCCCGCTGACCACCCGGGGAATCAGGGCAAACCCCGCACAGCCCGGCCTCGGTGCGCCTAGCGTGGCACCCGTGGGGTCCCGGTTGCTCGTCGCGTTCGTGGCGGTGCTGCTGTCGCTGTCCGTGGTCGGGGCCGCCGTCGGGCCCCTCGCGCACCCGCCCGAGGTCGCGCTGATCACCGCATCCGGCTACCGGGCGGAGCCCGCCTACACACAGAGCGGCCAGGCGGAGGCGGACCGGCTCTGGGTCGCCGAGGGCACGGTCCCTGGAGCGAGTACGCGGTGGGAGGACATGGCCCGGTGGGCCCTGGTCGACATCCGTTCCTTCACCACCCCGAACGGTGCGGTCGCGGCCGGTCCGGGCGGGCTGTGGAGCTACTTCTGGCCACGCGACGGCTCGTTCGTGGCCGTGGCCCTGGCGCAGACCGGGCACCCGACCGAGTCGGCCGCGGTGCTCGACCGGCTGGCGCGGCTCGACTTCGACCCCGCCGTCGGCTTCCAGGCGCGCTACCACCTCGACGGCACGCCGCTGACCGACCGCGAGCGGCAGTCCGACGGCTGCGGCTGGGTCCTGTGGGCCATCCGAGAGGTACGACGGGCGTCCCCGGCGGCTGTGCCGCCGACCGCGGAAGCGCTGCGCGACCGGTGCCTGCGCACGCTGACGCGGCTGGTCGACGACGGCCACCGACTACCGCCGCCGTCGCCCGACTACTGGGAACAGCCGGTCGGCCGGACCTCCCTCGGATCGGTAGCGCCGATGCTCGCCGGGCTGCGCGCGGCCGCGGCGGACTACCACGCCACGGGCGAGCAAGCCCAGGGCGTCGCAGCTGGGCTGGCCGCGGACAGCCTGGCCCAGCTCGTGGCACGCGAGTTCGGTCCCGGGTACGAGCGGTTCGGGGACGAGGGTGGCGTGGACGCCGCGATCACCATGCTGCTCCCGCCGTTCGCACCGGCCGACGAGGTGGCGCCTCATGTGCGCTCGGCGCTGGCCCACTACCAGCGGGCTGCGTTGGAACCGGCCGGTGGCCTGTCGCCCGGGGCCGGCTGGGGCCGCCACGACGGCAACTCCTGGACCCCGGAAACCGCACTGGTCGCCCTGTCCGCCGCGGCCAGCGGCCGCACCGGTGAGGCCACACGATGGCTCGACTGGCTGGCGGCCCACCGCACGGCATACGGGTCACTTCCGGAGAAGGTGACCCGCACCGGACGGCCGGGTGGCCCCGCTCCCCTCCTGTGGACGTCCGCGCTGGTGCTGCTCACCCTCGACCAGCTCGACCAGCGCTGAGCCGCTACTCCCAGGGGGTGGAGAGCACCACGGTGGTGCGCGTCGACACGTTGGCGGTCGCACGGATGCGGGCGAGGAGGTCCTCGAGGTTTCCGGGCGCCTGGACGCGGGCCTTGAGGATGTAGTTCTCGTCGCCCGCGACTGAGTGGCAGGCCTCGATCTCGGTCACGTCGCGCAACCGCTCGGGGATGTCGTCGGGGGCCGCCGGGTCGAGCGGCGTGATGGAGATGAAGGCGAGCAGCGGCCGGTCCAGCGCCGTGTGGTCGACGACCGCCGTGTAGCCCTTGATGACCCCGCGCCCCTCCAGCCGACGGACGCGCTGGTGGACCGCGGACGTGGACAGGCCGAGTGCCTTGCCGAGGTCGGTGTAGCTCATCCGGCCGTCGGCACGCAGGAGGTCGACGATGCGACGGTCGAGGTCTTCCACGTTGACACCCTACGGGCGTGGCGTGCATCGATGGCAGCATGTCCGCCATGACCTCGCCGGACGACGCAGCCCGCCTCATGCTCCTCGACTCGGCGTCGCTGTACTTCCGCGCCTTCTTCGGCGTGCCCGACCAGCGCTCGGACCCCTCGCAGCCACCGACCAACGCTGTTCGGGGGTTCCTCGACATGATCGCCTCGCTGGTGACGCGTTTCGAGCCGACCCACCTCGCGGCCTGCTGGGACAACGACTGGCGACCGCAGTGGCGGGTCGACCTGGTCCCGAGCTACAAGGCGCACCGGCTGGCGCAGCAGCCGCCTTCGCCGGCGGTGTCGGACGCCCCGGACCAGGCCCACCCAGCGTCCGACGACACCTCGCCCGAGGAGGTGCCCGACGACCTCGCGCCGCAGGTGCCCGTGATCGCGGACGCCCTGGCGGCCCTCGGCATCGCCCGGCTCGGCGCCGACGGCTACGAGGCGGACGACGTCATCGGCACCCTCGCCGCGCGCGCCCGCGGCACCATGCCGGTCGACATCGTCACCGGTGACCGTGACCTGCTCCAGCTCGTCGACGACGAGCATGGCATCCGCGTCCTGTTCACCGGCAAGGGCGGCGTCCGCGAGCCGGACCTCGCGACCCAGGCGTACCTGTGGGATCGCTACGCCGTGCCGACAGGCGAGGCCTACGTCGACATGTCGGTGCTGCGCGGCGACACGAGCGACGGCCTGCCCGGCGTCAAGGGCATCGGCGACAAGACCGCAGCCCAGCTCATCGCGGACCACGGTTCGCTCGCCGCGCTGCGGGCGGCCATCGACTCCGACGACGCCACCATCAAGGGTGCCCGGCGAGCCAACCTGGAGGCAGCGTCTGCCTACCTCGACGTCGCGCCGACGGTCGTGCGCGTGGCGAGGGACGCCCCGGTGGCCGAGCTCGACCTGCGCCTTCCGGCCGAGGTGGCCGACGCGGCCCTGCTCAGCAAGGTGGCGAGCGAGTACGGCGTCACCAGCTCGATCAACCGCGTGCTGGCGGCGCTGCAGATCAGCTGAGCCCGGGGTCGCGGTCGCGGCGCTTCCTGCCCCTGAGGTCGAGCGTGCTGGCCAGAAGTGCCAGAAGGGTCAGGGCCGTCGCGACCCCAAGTGCGACCGCTGCGGCGACGTGCGCCGGGCGGCCCCCCAGCTGGCTGAAGAACACGGTTCCGACCAGCGCGATCCCGGCGGCGGTGCCGATCCGCTGGCCGGTCTGGAGCACTCCGCCGGCAGTGCCGGCACGGGGCACGGGGACGTCGGCGAGCGTCAGGGTGATGTTCGGGGAGATGACCGTCCCGCTGCCGATCCCGGCGAGCAGCAGCGGCGCGGCGGTGTACCACCCGGTGGCGGGACCCTGCACGACCGCGAGCACGACATCGGTGGCTGCCAGACCCGCCACCACGAGGAGCAACCCGAGCGTCACCAGCGCGCGGCCGAACCGCGCCACCAGCCGGCCCCCGATGAACGAGGTGACACCCGACCCCACCGCGAACGGCGTGACGGCCAGCCCCGCCAGCAGGGGCGAGTAGCCGAGCGCGCGCTGGAAGTAGATGGTGAGGACGAAGAAGATCCCGGTGAACGCGCAGAAGTAGAGCGTCGCGACGGTGGCGCCCGAGGCATAGCCGGGAACCGCGAACAGCCGGAGGTCGACGAGCGGGCTGTGGCCGCGGGAGGCGACCCAGCGCTCCCACAGGACGAACCCCGCCAGCAGTGCTGCGCCCACGAGCGCCAGCCACG
>JAICSZ010000459.1 GCA_025936615.1 Pedococcus sp.
CTCGTCGATGTCGGCGTCGTACACGCAGTTGAGCACGTTCGCGCTCCCGGCCGACAGGGTGCCGCCGAGCACGGTCGCCACCACCAGCCCCAGCGGTGGCACCCCGCGCTGGGCCAGGAACATCACCGGGACCGTGGTCACCAGGAGCAGCTCGATGATCCGCGGCTTCGTCAGCCCGACGTACGCCGCGACCACGTCCTGGATACGCGGTGGTCCCACGGGCCGCGTCGCCCGTGAGCGCACGGGGACGTGCGGGTCGACGGCCGTCAAAGAGAACCTCGGGTCGGTGGGTGGGACTCGTGCCGCGGGACCGGCCGGCCCCACGCTTCGCAGTCTAGTGGCGACAAGGCTGCTTACCCGTCTGGGGGCAGGGCATGACGGTGTGCGACCGGCCACGTTCCATGAGTAGTCTCGAAGGCGGCCGGGCACGTTTGGCCCGCCCCCGAAGTGGCACTGTCCACACCGGGAGAGAAACCGCCGCCAGGCACTGCTGGACGCGCTGAGAGGACGACTGCTCGTGAGCAAGCTGGACTGGACCGACCTCGACAAGCGTGCGGTGGACACCGTCCGGGTCCTCGCCATGGACGCGGTCCAGAAGGTGGGCAACGGTCACCCGGGAACCGCGATGAGCCTGGCCCCGGCGGCGTACCTGCTGTTCCAGAAGGTGATGCGGCACAACCCCGCCGACCCGCACTGGCCGGGTCGCGACCGGTTCGTGCTGTCGTGCGGCCACTCCAGCCTCACGCTGTACATCCAGCTCTACCTCGGCGGCTGGGGCCTCGAGCTGGAGGACCTCAAGGCGCTGCGCACCTGGGGCAGCAAGACCCCCGGGCACCCGGAGTACGGCCACACCGCGGGCGTCGAGACGACCACCGGCCCGCTCGGCCAGGGGGTCGGGAACGCGGTCGGTATGGCGATGGCGGCACGTCGCGAGCGCGGGCTGCTCGACCCCGACGCCGCGCCCGGCGAGAGCCCGTTCGACCACCAGATCTACGCGATCTGCAGCGACGGCGACATCGAGGAGGGGGTCAGCTCGGAGGCGTCGTCGCTGGCCGGCACGCAGCAGCTCGGGAACCTGACCCTCATCTACGACGAGAACAAGATCTCGATCGAGGACGACACCAACATCGCCCTGTCCGAGGACGTCGCCAAGCGCTACGAGGCCTACGGGTGGCACGTGCAGGTCGTGGAGTGGGCGAAGAAGGGTGCGGACCCCTCGTCGTACCACGAGGACGTCCCGGCGCTGCACGCCGCGCTCGAGCAGGCGCGACGGGTCACCGACCGGCCGAGCTTCATCGTGCTGCGCACGATCATCGCCTGGCCGGCGCCCACCGCCCAGAACACCGGCAAGGCGCACGGCTCCGCGCTCGGAGAGGAGGAGGTCGCCGCCACCAAGAAGCTGCTCGGCTGGGACCCCGACCAGACCTTCGAGGTGCCCGAGGACGTTCTGGAGCACACCCGCAAGGCGATCGAGCGGGGCAAGGCCGAGCAGGCGGCCTGGCAGGAGCGGTTCGACGCGTGGGCGAAGAGGGGTGACCGCGCGCTCTACGACCGGATGCAGACCCGCACGCTGCCCGACGGCTGGGACGGCAACGTGCCGACCTGGCCGGCCGACGAGAAGGGGGTCGCCACCCGCAAGGCGTCCGGCGCGGTGATCAACGCGATCGCCCCGAGGATGCCCGAGTTGTGGGGCGGTTCGGCGGACCTGGCCGAGTCCAACAACACCACCATCGAGGACGCCCCGTCGTTCATGCCGGCGGACCGGTCGACCAAGATGTGGCAGGGCGACCCGCTGGCCGGCCGGGTGCTGCACTTCGGCATCCGCGAGCACGGCATGGGGGCGATCCTGAACGGCATCGCTGTGCACGGCGGCACCCGCGTCTTCGGTGCGACGTTCCTGACCTTCTCCGACTACATGCGGCCGTCGGTGCGGCTGGCCGCACTGATGCAGCTGCCGGTGACCTACGTCTGGACCCACGACTCGATCGGTCTCGGGGAGGACGGCCCGACCCACCAGCCGGTGGAGCACCTGGCCGCCCTGCGCGCGATCCCCGGCCTCGACGTCGTACGCCCCGCAGACGCGAACGAGACCGTTGCCTGCTGGAAGACGATCCTGGAGCACACCGACCGGCCGGCCGGTCTCGTCCTCACCCGGCAGAACGTCCCGACGTTCCCCCGCGGCACGGACGGCTACAGCGACACCAGCAA
>JAICSZ010000011.1 GCA_025936615.1 Pedococcus sp.
ATCGAGCCACCGAGCGTCGGCTGGCAGACGAACGGCCGAGACCCCGCGTCGCGGAACGGACCGGCTGCATCGGCGGCCGTTGCTCGCCCGATGCACTGCTTCCCCGAGCGGCTGTCGTGGGCGACGTAGTACATGACGAAGGCATCGCCGACCCGGACCACCTCGGGTGCCCAGGTGGAACCGGCCTGCGCCCAGGCGCCGAGCTGCGGCAGGGCGTCGGGGCTGCGCACCCAGTGCACCAGGTCCGAGGAGGTGGCGGCCTGGACGTTGGAGCCGCCACCCTGGGTCGCGTAGAGGTGGAAGGTTCCGCCCACCCGGAGCACCCACGGGTCCGGGGTGTCGTCGGCCAGGACCGGGTTGACGTAGGTGCCTGGCGGTGTCGCGGATGCCGTCGGGCTGCTCGTGGTGCTGTCGCCCTCGCGGGAGGAGGCGACACTGCAGCCCGTGAGGACGAGGACCACGGTGGTCGCCGCTGCGGCGCCGAGGGCGGCTCGACCGGTCCGGCCCACCGCTCAGCCCTTGACGCCGCTCTGCGCGACGCTCTCGACGATCTGGCGCTGGGCGAGCACGAACAGGACCAGTACGGGGACACTGGCGACGACGGCACCCGCCATGATGAGCGGGTAGTTCGTGGTGGCGGCCCCTTGCAGCGTCGACAGGCCGGCCGGCAGCGTCAGGTGCTTGGGGCTGAAGAGCACGTAGACCGGCCACAGGAAGTCGTTCCAGTTCGTGAGGAACGACAGGACTCCGAGCGTGGCCAGTGCCGGGCGCGAGTTGGGCAGCACGATCCGGAAGAACGTCTGCCACGGACCTGCGCCGTCCAGGGCCGCGGACTCCTCGAACTCCTTTGGCAGGGACAGGAAGAACTGCCGGAGGAAGAACACCCCGAACGCACCGCCGGCTGACGGGACGATGATGGCGGCGAGCGAGTCGAGCCAGCCGAGCTTGCCGACGATGAGGAAGTTCGGCACCAGGAACACGAAACCGGGGACGAAGATGGTGCCGATCACGAGGGCGGTGACGACCTTCTTGCCCCGGAACTGCATGCGCGCCAAGGCGTAGGCCGCCGCCGCGTCGACGGCGACGATCAGGGCGCTGTTCGCGAGCCCGGCCACGAGGCTGTTGCCGAACCACCGGAAGACCGGCGTGTTGACGCTGCGCAGCAGCGTGGAGTAGGCCGAGCCCTCTGCGTGCCGCGGGAGCCACGAGATCGGCAGGGTGGTGGCTTCCTCGGTCCCCTTGAAGGAGGTCGACAGCATGAACAGCAGCGGCGCCAGGAAGATCACCGTGAGGGCGAGCAGCACCACCCAGAGCCCGCCTCGGCGGACGAGCGCCGCTCGGCCACGAGCCTGGACCACGGCCATCAGGAGTCCCTCCGCGTGACCAGCCGGACGTTGATGAGGCTGATCGCCATCAGGATCACCGCGAGTATGTAGCTCATTGCCGCAGCGGCGCCCTGACGGTTCTGGGCCAGTCCGACGTCGGCGATGTACATGATCGCGGTGCGCGTCTCGTTTGCAGGGGCCCCCTGGGTCACGAGGAAGGACTGGCCGAACATGTTGGCCGACGCCAGGATCGTGAGGGTGACCACGAAGAGCATGACGGGGCGCAGGCCCGGGAGCGTCACCCCGAAGAACTGCTGCCTGGCGTTGGCACCGTCGATTGCCGCGGCCTCGTAGAGGTCGGCAGAGATGTCCTGCAGGCCTGCGAGGTAGATGATCGCGTTGAAGCCCAACGTCCACCACACGGTCATCCCCACGAGCGAGATCCAGGCCCAGGGCAGCTGGGTGGTCCACGGGATGTTCTGGGAGATGCCCAGCTTGTCGAGGTAGAAGTTGAGCAGCCCGATGTTCGGGTCGAGCAGGAACCGGAACAGCACGCCGACCACAGCGACGCCCAGGACGTACGGCGCGAAGAAGACGGCGCGAAAGAAGGTACGTCCCGGGAAGCGGTTGTTGAGCAGCAACGCGACCAGCAGTGGGATGACCACGAGGAACGGCACGGACAGGACGGTGAAGATCCCGGTCGCCCGCATGCTCGACCAGAAGGCCGCGCCGTCGCGGGAGTCGGACTTGAACAGGTTGACGTAGTTGTCGATCCCTGACCAGGGCTGGTGGGGCAGCAGGTAGTCGTAGTCGTGGAGGCTCAGCCAGACGCCGTAGACCGCCGGCCCGAGGACGAAGCACACGAACAGGATCCCGAACGGCGCGAGGAAGGCGTACGGGGTCAGCTGGCTGCGGACCCGCGCCGGCGCCTGCGTCGCCATGGTCAGCCGTACTTCTTCTTGTTGCTCTCCAGGATCTGGCCGGCTGCCTTGGCCGAGCTGCTGAGCGCTGCCTCGGGTGCGGACTTCCCGAGGATGGCCGCCTGCAGCGCGTCGTAGAGCTTCGCGGTGGCATCGCCGATGCCTGCGACCGAGGGCGGGAAGTGCACGTCGGGCACCTCTTCGGCGAAGGCGGCGAGCTGCTTCATGGCCTTGAACTCAGCGCTCTGCGCCAGGGACTTCTCGGCCGGCACCTTGGCACTCTCCGCCCAGTCGATCTCGTGCCGGGTGAACCAGTTGACGAAGTAGCGGGCCGCCTCCGACTTGTTCTGGTCCTGGTTGCGGGTCTTGGGCAGGACGAACTGGTGGGAGTTGCCCCAGACCCCACCTTGGGACCCGATCTTCGGCAAGGGCGCCGTGGCGATCTTGACGTTGGTCAGCTTGGTCGCCTCGTTGACCTGCCAGATGCCCTGCCAGTTGAGCGCGTTCGTGCCGTTCTTCAGCGCGATGTAGTCGGCGTCCTGCCCGACATTGCTGGGCGAGTATCCGTTCTTGACGAGGTTGACCATCCAGGTGAGGGCCTTGACGCCCGCGTCGGAGTCCCAGGTCGCCTTGGTGACGTCGGTGTCGTAGAGGTCACCACCGAACTGCCACAGCAGGGACTGGAACATGAACCCGCCGGTGAACTGGAACGGGCTGACCCAGCTGCCCTTGATCCCCTTGGACTTGAGCTTGTCGAGGGCGTCCATGTACTCGCTCTCGTTGGTCGGCGGCTTGGCGGGGTCGAGTCCGGCCTTCTCGAAGAGGGTCTGGCTGTAGTAGAGGCCGAGGTCGTGCACGTCGATCGGGATGCCGTAGCGCTGCCCGTTGTACATCCCGCCCTGCCACACGGCATCGGCGAACTGGCTCTGTTGCAGGTTCAGCGCCTTCGCGACATCGGCAATGGGGACGATCACCTGCTGTGCGGCCTGGGTGGGGATGTCGTCGATGTGCATGACCGCGATGTCGGGGCCGTTGCCGCTGGACACCGCGGCCGGCAGCTTCTTGAAGAAGTCAGCCCACTGGGAGACGTTCATGTTCACCTGGACGTTCGACGTCTCCTGGTTGAACTGCGCGATCATCTTCTTGGCGACGTCTCCGTCTGCGCCGGTCCAGCCGTTCCAGAAGCTGATGGTGACCTTGGGTCCCTTGTAGGTCGCGCCACCACCGCCACCGGTCACCGCGCCTTGTTGGGGCGCCTTGTTGCTGCCGCCACAGGCCGCGAGCAGCAACGTGCCTCCGATGGCGCCGCCGGCGGAGAGGACGTTCCTTCGGGTGAGCAGCCGGGGGTTCACCGCACCGGCTCGGGGACGGACCTGTTGGGGGTTCATGGCGTACTCCTTGTGTTCTTCAGGGGGGTTTCTCGGGATCGGGTCAGGTCGGGCGCTCGACGGTCAGGACGTGGAAGGAGACGGGGGGCAGGTGTGCAGTGACCCGCCCGTCGGTGAGGGCGGACTTCCCCGGCTGCGGAGCGACCCGCTCCGGGTCCTGGGCCGAGTTCACGGCACGCAGGTCGGGGTCGGTGATGACGAGGTGATCAACGATCCGGACATCGCCAAGGGACCGCACGTCGACCTGCACGTCGACACCCTCGGCGACGTCGCGGCATACGAGGAAGACCGCAAGGCGCCCCGTGTCCTCGTCCCAGGTGGCGGCGGCCTGGATCGCCGGCACGGGCCCGAACCGGGTCGTCGGCACGTCGGCCGCGTCAACCGGGACGGTCAGGGAGACGCCACGCGCGTTGGCCGCGACGAGGGCGAAGGGGTGGAAGATGCTCTGCCGCCAGGCGGGGCCGCCAGGCTCGGTCCGGATCGGCGCGATGATGTTGGCCAGCTGTGCCTGGCAGGCGATGGCGACGCGGTCCGCGTGCTCCAGGAAGGTCGTGAGGTAGCTGCCGACGACCACCGCGTCGGCGACCGTGAAGTCGTCCTCGATCAGGTGGGGGGCCCGCTCCCAGGCCCGTTGCGGCGCGGCGTTGTATGCCTTCTGGTACCAGACGTTCCACTCGTCGAAGGCGAGCCGCATCACCTTGGGGCTGCGACGGACGGCTTGCACGTGGTCACACGTGGCGACGACCTCGCTGATGAAGGCGCCCATGTCGACGGCCGAGGCGAGGAAGCTGGCGAGGTCGCCGTCCTCCTCGTAGTAGGCGTGCAGCGAGATGTAGTCCGCAACGTCGTAGGTGTGCTCGAGGACCTCGCGTTCCCACGCCCCGAAGGTCGACATGTGACGACCCGAGCTGCCGCAGGCGACGAGCTCGATCGTCGGGTCCACCAGCTTCATGGCCTTGCCGGTCTCCGCGGCCAGGCGTCCGTACTCCGACGCCGTCTTCTGGCCGATCTGCCACGGACCGTCCATCTCGTTGCCCAGGCACCAGGTGCGGATGCCGAAGGCTGCATCGGCGCCGTTGGCGCGCCGCTGGTCCGACAGCGCCGTGCCGCTCGGATGGTTC
Organism: Pedococcus sp.; assembly: GCA_025936615.1. The sequence continues at coordinate 4,755 of JAICSZ010000011.1, forward strand.
GCGTACTCGACGAGGTCCGCCGCCGCCTGGACGCCGCGTGTTCCCAGGTTGACGGCGAGGATCGGGTCCACCTCGGCACGACGGGACCACTCCATGAACTCGTGCAGGCCGAACGCGTTGGTCTCGATCGAGCGCCACGCGAGGTCGAGCCGGGTGGGGCGGTCGGCGACCGGACCCACGCCGTCCTCCCACCGGTACCCGGACACGAAGTTGCCGCCGGGGTAGCGAACGGCGGTGACCCCCAGCTCACGCGTCAGGTCGACAACGTCGCCGCGCAACCCCGCTTGGTCCGCTGCCGGGTGGCCCGGTTCGAAGATCCCCCCGTAGACGCAGCGGCCCATGTGCTCGACGAACGAGCCGAACAGCCGCCGGTCGACCGGCCCGATGACGAAGTCGGGATCGACCACCACCCGTGCACCAGCCACGGTGACTCCTTCGTCCGGAAAGCGAGGTAGATCCGTTGTACAACGTTGGTTGCAACGTTGTAAAGTGCAGTCGCCAGATCCGCAGAGCCGACGGTCGGGCCGCCTAGACTGCACGGGCCGGCGCCGGAGGCCGGAGAGCTGGCCAAGGAGGTCGACGCGATGGGACCGACGTCTCCGGGGCTCAAGGACGTCGCCAGACGCGCCGGGGTCTCCGTCAAGACCGTCTCCAACGTCATCAACGCCTACCCCCACGTCAGCCCGGGCACGCGGTCGAAGGTGCAGGCGGCCATCGACGAGATCGGCTATCGCCCACACCAGGGCGCCCGCCTCCTGCGGACGGGCCGCAGCGGACTGGTCGCGCTCTCGGTGCCTGAGATGACGCCGTACTTCGCGGAGATCGCCGAGCTGGTGATGAACGAGGCCGAGGCGCGGGGCTGGACGGTGCTGATGGACCGCACCCATGGCGAGCGCCGTCACGAGCGGTGGGCCGCAGGGGGGATCAGCCGCGACCTCATCGACGGGCTCATCGCAAGCCCTCTGTCGATGACCCCGGCGGACCTGGCCTCCGCGCGCTCGGTCCTGCCCGTCGTGCTGCTCGGCGAGCGGCTCTCCAACGTCGGCGCCGACCACGTGGCCATCGACAACGTGCGGGCGGCGCAGCTGGCGACGGCGCACCTGCTCGCCGGCGGTCGCACCCGCGTGGCGGCGATCGGCGCCCAGTCCAAGCCGAACGGCACGTCCGTCCAGCGGCTCGAGGGTTACCGAGCGGCCCTGGTCGAGGCCGGGATCGCGTATGACGAGGAGCTCGTCCGGACCGCGTTCGAGTACCACCTGGCCGACGGGCACGCGGCGATGCAGCAGCTGCTGGCGCTCCCGGACCCGCCCGACGGCGTGCTGTGCTTCAACGACTTGCTCGCGCTGGGCGCCATGCGGGCCGTGCACTCCGCCGGCCGAAAGGTCCCCGGTGACGTTGCCTTCGTGGGCGTCGACGACATCGAGGAGTGCGCCTACGCCGAGCCCCCACTCACCTCGGTGCGACCGGACAAGGCGTTCATCGCTCGGACGGCCGTGAGCCTGCTGGCGGAGCGGATCGCCGGTGGCCACGAACGCGGCCCCCAGGATGTCGTGGCTCCGCACGAGCTGCGCGTGCGGGCCAGCTCGTCATAGGTCGCCGCGCGCAACCGCTGGAGCTGGGGCGGAGATGTCCGTTCCATGGTGTTTACAACGTTGCATGCCGGTGTCATCCTGAGCGGAACCCGCCTGCTCGAGAATGAGGAGTGCTGTCGTGGGACGACGTTGGATAGGGATCGTCACCGGACTCGCGTGCGCACTGGGGGTGACCGGGCCGGCCATGGCTGCACCGCAGCTCAGCAGCGGTGCCTCGACCGGCGGGACGGCAGCGACCGCCGGCGCGGCGACCACCGGCGCGGGGACCACCGACGCAGGCACCTATCGCAACCCGCTGCCACTGAGCCTGCCGGACGGACACCACGCGGAGAGCTGCGCGGACCCGACAGCCATCCACGGCCAGCAGCCCGGAGACACCCACTGGTACCTGTACTGCACGTCCGACGTCCTCGACAGCTCCGAGACGGGGCCCGACGGCTCACCCCTGTTGCACACGCTCCCGACTTACACGTCGACCGACCTGGTGCACTGGAGCTTTGTGGGAGACGCGGTTCCAGACACCGCGAGGCCGTCCTGGGCGACGGGATTCCTCTGGGCGCCTGACATCGTCTGGACCGGCCAGCACTACCTGCTCTACTTCGCCGTCTCGGACACCAGCCTGCCGGGAGGTGGTCCGGCCATCGGTGTGGCCACGAGCACCGGTCCAACCGGACCGTGGACTGTGTCGGCCACGCCGGCAGTCGCGCCCGAGGACGCGCCGTGCTGCGTGGGCAGCCGACGGTCGCTGCTCGACCCGGAGGTGGTCACCGACGGCGGCACGAGCTACATCTACTTCGGCAGCTACTTCGGGGGCATCTCGGCCCGGAAGCTGAGCGCGGACGGGCTCACCTCGGACCCCGCGAGCGAGACCCCGATCGCCATCGACAACCGCTACGAGGGCAGCCTGCTGGTGCGACACGGGGGGTGGTGGTACCTCATGGCGTCCGCGACCAACTGCTGCAACGGCCCCTTGACTGGGTATGCCGTGTTCGCGGCTCGCTCGCGTAGCCCCCTTGGGCCGTTCCTGGACCGGGACGGTGTTTCCGTGCTGGCCGGTCGCGTCGGCGGCACACCCGTGCTGGCCCAGAACGGCAACCGGTGGGTGGGCCCGGGCCACAACACCGTCGTGACCGACTTCGCCGGCCAGGACTGGACGATCTACCACGCGGTGGACCGTGACGACCCCTACTACGCCGGCCAGGTCGGCTACACCAAGCGCCCCGGCATGCTCGACCCGCTCGACTGGGTCGACGGCTGGCCCACCGTGCGCGGTGGTGCTGGCCCCTCGGACCGCCCGGTGCCGGCACCCGCCGCCCAGCCGGCGCAGGTGGGGTCCTACAGCCCGGTCGCCTTCTCCGACCCCCAACCCGGCGACCTCGTCACCGGCCTGTCCGACGACTTCTCGGGCTCGTCCCTGTCACCTCAGTGGAGCTGGGTGCGCCCACCCAGTGGTGACGACGCGCCGACGGTTGCGGACGGGGCACTGAGGTGGGCCACGCAGAACGGTGACCTGCAGCCCCCCGCCACCGACCTGGCCTCGGTGCTGACCGAACCGGCGCCCTCCGGCAACTGGATGGTTGAGACGAAGGTGCGCGTGGACACCCCACCCGAGGGGTGCTGCCAGAACTACGTCCAGGGCGGTCTGGTCGCCTACCAGGGCGACGGCCAGTACGTGAAGCTCACCTCCGTCTCCATCTGGGACACCCGGCAGACCGAGATGGGGCGCAAGGACTTCCCAGCGCCGGCTGGCTACCCGAGCTACGGCAACTCGGTCGTGGGCCCGGTGGGCGACTGGACCTGGCTGAGGCTGGTGCACCGACAGGGGGTCAACGGCGACACCTACACCGCCTACACCAGCCTCGACGGCACGACCTGGGACCGAGGGGCGACCTGGCGGCTCGACGGTGCAGTGCGGATCGGTCTCGTGTCGATGGGAGGCGCGGGCTTCACCACGACGTTCGACTGGGTCCGCGTCAGCCGCTTCGCCGACTGAGCGAGCCGGGCCCGTCTCGGCGGGCGGGCGCTCAGGCGTGCCCGGGTTCCTCGCGCCCCGCACGGTCGCCGCGCCTGGCGGCGTCCTCGTCGAGGTAGCGCCCGATCCTCTGGTGCACCTCCGCGTCCGCCTCGCGGTGCCCGGTCACGGCGGCGACGAAGTCACGCCCGTCGAGCCACAACACCTCGGACCGCCCGCGCGAGACGACTGTCGCGGTCCGGTGCTGGCCGCCCAGCAAGGCGACCTCACCGAACCCCTCCCCCGCGCCCAGGACGCGCACCTGTCGCCCGTCCTGCTCCACTGCAACCTCGCCGTGCGCGACGACCGCGTACCGGTCTGAGCGGTCGCCCTGGCGCACCGCGACCTCGCCGTCCTCCAAGGTGACCCGCAGCGCGCGGCGCGCCAGACGTTCGAGTCCCAGCCTCGGCAGCGATCCCATCATGGCCACGCGCTCCAGGACCTGCAGCCGCTGTCCCACAGCGGGGTCCGCGAAGTCCCGGTCCTGGCGGCGAAGCACTGGCAACGACGCGAGCGGCGCCGCGGTCATGGCCAGGCCGGAGAGCACCATTGCAGGGCCGAGTCCGAGCCAACCGACCAGGAGTGGACCAGCCAACGAGCCCAGCCCCACCGCCCCTGCCATCAGACTCCAGAAGGCGCCGTACACGCGCCCGGCGACGGCGTCGGGAACCAGCCGGTCGGTGAGGGTGAACATGAAGATGTCCTCGAGCGCGTTCCCGATGCCCACCAGCCCCATGGCGAGCCATGGAACCCACGCCTGGTCGAGGAGGCCCATCAGCGCCACCGGCAGTCCCCAGAGGCACAGCGCCAGTGCGAACCGCTGGCCGGCGCTGCGACCTGAGGACCGGAAGGCCAGCGCCGCGCCGAGGACTCCGCCGACTCCCACGGCCGCGAACAGCCCGGCGGCCCGACCCTCGCTCCCCAAGCGGTCGAGCGCAATGACCACCAGGAAGACGTTGACCAGCCCGCGCATGACGCACTGGGCGGCAGCGAGGGCGAGGAACAGGCGCAGGTCACGTCCGAGCAGGACGGCGAACCCGGCGAAGGCCTCACCGAGCCAGGTCCGACCGCCGCGACGCGGCGGCTGGAACGGCGTGCGAATCGACGCAGAGACCACGCCGCTCACGAGGTAGACCGCCGCGATCGCCCAGAACGCCGCGGTCGTGCTCGAGCCTGCGATGAGCAGCCCGGCGACGACCGGCCCCGCCACGGTGCCCACGGCCTCGGCGCCGCTGTAGACGGAGTTGGCCCACACCAGCTCTCCCGGCGTGCGCACGACCTGCGACTGCAGTGCCCTCACGCACGACTTGGACAGCGCGCTGACCACGGACCCCGCGGCAACAGCCAGCACGATCACGGGCAGCGAGCCGGCCGCCGACGCGAGGGCCACGGCTGCGCAGGCGAGACACCAGACGCCGTGGCCGAGCGCCAGGACCAGTGGTCGGCGCATCCGGTCCGTGAGCGAGGCCACGCCAGGCCCGATGACGGCGCCCGGCAGCAGCCGTGCCGCGCCCACCAGGCCGACCGCCGAGGCGCCACCGAGGTCGTAGGCCAGAACCGAGAGCACCACGAGTACGGCCCACTCGCAGGTCATCCACGCGAGCCAGCTGAGCTGGAGCATGACGAGGTTGCGGTTGCGGACCATTCGTCCGATTCTGCTGCCCACGGGCACGACGGCACTACGTCAGCGGGTGGACCTTCGTCCATGTCGTTGGCCGGCACAGAGGTATGCCGGGTGGTGGCCTCAGCGGCCGCGGCGCCCCGCGGAGAAGTCAGCGAGGCCGCCGGAGCGGCCGGAAGGGGCCGCACCAGCGCGAGAGCCCCGCCGGCCGCGGCCCGCCGAGGCCTGGCCGGAGGCCGCCCTCTGCGGACGACCGGCCGCAGAGCCGCGTCGAGCGCTGCTGGGACGCCGGCCCGGGCCGGACGTCTGAGGCTGCCGCGCGGGAAGAGGGGCAGGTATCACGAGGTCGGCGGTCGGGCCGGTGAGCTGCACGATCGCGGGGTGGCCCGGTGCGACGTCGACAGCGGTCGGCTTGATCCCCGCCTGGCGCATCAGCGTGCGGGTGTCGTTCCGCTCTTCGGGAGTGCTGACGGTGACCACCACGCCCTCGGCGCCCGCGCGAGCGGTGCGGCCGGATCGGTGCAGGTACGCCTTGTGCTCTGCCGGAGGGTCCACGTGCACGACCAGGCTGACGTCGTCGACGTGGATGCCGCGCGCGGCGATGTCGGTCGCGACCAGGACCCGGCTGGTGCCCTCGCTGAAGGCGGCGAGGTTGCGCTGACGGGCACTCTGGGAGAGGTTCCCGTGCAGGTCGACAGCAGGGATTCCGGCGGCGGTCAGCTGCTTGGCGAGCTTCTTGGCGCCGTGCTTGGTCCGGGTGAAGGCAAGCGTGCGGCCCTGTCCGGCAACGAGCTCGCGCACGACGGACGGCTTGTTGTCCCGGGAGACGTGGAAGAGGTGGTGTGCCATGGCGGGGACGGGGGAGGCCGCACTGTCCACGCTGTGGGTCACCGGGTTGTGCAGGTACCGCTTGACCAGCTGGTCGATCGCGTTGTCCAGGGTCGCCGAGAACAGCAGCCGTTGGGCATTTCGGGGCGTGGCGTCCAACAGGCGCTTCACGGCGGGGAGGAAGCCGAGGTCGGCCATGTGGTCCGCCTCGTCGAGGACGGTGACCTCGACGTCGGCGAGCCTGACGTGGCCCTGGCCGATGAGGTCCTCGAGACGACCAGGGGTGGCGATGACGACGTCGACGCCGCGACGCAGGGCAGCCACCTGCGGGTTCTGGCCGACGCCGCCGAAGATGGTCATGGTGCGCAGGCCCACGGCGGCAGCAAGTGGCTGCATGGTCTCTGCCACCTGGGTTGCCAGCTCGCGAGTGGGCACGAGCACCAGGGCGCGAGGGGTGTGGGGCGCACGACGGCGGCCGGATGCGGACAGCGTGGCGAGCGTGGGAACCGCGAAGGCCACGGTCTTGCCGCTACCGGTGCGGCCGCGGCCGAGGACGTCTCGACCGGCCAGGGAGTCCGGGAGGGTTGCGGCCTGGATCGGGAACGGGGTGTCGATGCCGCGCGCGTGCAGAGCGTCGACGATCCGCGCGGGCACGCCGCAGTCGGAGAAGGACGGGGTGGGCTGGGGTGTGGGCATGAACAAGCTCTCATCAGGCGTAGGAGTGGCCGAAGTTGCTGGACCACTCACGACTTCTGTGAGCTGACGGCGCCAACCAGGGTTGGGGCGCGGAGCAGACGACCTGTGGTGCACCGAAATGCGCACCGGACCCTTCAACCCTATCGGGGGCGGACCGCATTCCCGAATCGGGGGCGCTGGCTCGCCGTCAGCGACGTCGCGCGATGGTCAGCCCGTCGTACGCGGTCAGGACGACCGCCTCGACGCGGTCGTCGGCCGCAACGAGGTCGTTGAACTCCTGCAACGCGGCCAGGTTGGCGTCCTCGCCGGCTGAACCGGTGATCCGGCCACTCCACAGGACGTTGTCCGCGAGCAGCAGGCCACCACTGCGGACGCGCGGTACCAGCTCGGCCCAGTACGCGGCATACCCCTGCTTGTCCGCGTCGATGAAGACCAGGTCGAGGTCGGCCTCGAGGGGCAGTGCACGCAGGGTCTCCACCGCGGGCGCAATGGTCAGGTCGATCCGGTCGGCGACCCCGGCGGCAGCCCAGGCCCGGCGCGCAACCGTCGTCCACTCCTCGCTGACGTCGCAGCAGAGCAGCCGCCCACCCTCCTCGAGCCCACGCGCGATGCACAGGCTCGAGTACCCGGTGAACGTGCCGACCTCGACGGCTCGTCGTGCGCCAACCAGCCGGGTGAGCAGGGTCAACAGCTGGCCCTGGTCGTCGCCGATCTGCATCCCCGCCGCGTCGCCGAGGGCGCGGGTCTGCTGCTGGAGACGCCGCACCTCGACATCGGGTCGCCACGTGCCGTGCTCGACCGCGTAGGAGCGGACCTCGTCGGTCACCTCGAAGCTGCGCATCCGCCCACGGTACGTCTCCCTGACGCCGTCGACAGGGTGGCAAACCGTCCTGCCCTGCCCTGCTGAGGTCGGTTTGCCACCCGGTCGAGCGGTTTGGCTTGGCGGTGGCGGTGGGATTTGAACCCACGGAGGAGTTGCCCCCTCACACGCTTTCGAGGCGTGCTCCTTAGGCCGCTCGGACACGCCACCGCCGAGCAGGCTACTAGAGCAGTCGACCGCCCAAGAAATCGGCAGCAGACCCCAGCCCGCCCGCCTCAGCGCGGCTGAGCCGCGTCGTCCTTCGTGCTGGACTCCGACCGGCGACGCCGCACGACCCAGACCACCACGGCCACGATGACGACCAGGCCGACCGCCGCCGCGGTGCCGCGCCCGAGCCACTGCGCCACCTTGTGGTACGACGCCCCCGCGAGGTAGCCGGCGGTGACCGCCGTTGCACCCCAAGCGATCCCACCGGCCGCGTTCCACGGGAGGAACATCCGGTAGCGCATCCCGCTCAGTCCCGCCAGAGCCGGCATCACGGCGCGGAAGAACGCCGTCCACCTCCCCAGGAACACCGCCGCACCACCTCGACGGCGCAGGAAGTCCTGCGCCTCGTCGAGCCGAGCTCGACGCCGCTCGAGGATGCGCAGCCCCATCACGCGGGGGCCGAGCAGCCGCCCCACCTCGTAGCCGACCGAGTCTCCGACGATCGCCGCCAGCACCACCACGAGCAGCACCGCCGGGTAGGACGTGTGGCCCAGGCTCGCCGTGACCCCGCCGATGATGGCCAGCGTCTCCCCCGGGATCACGAACCCGACGAACAGCGCGTCCTCGGCGAACACGATCAGGGCCACGCTGAGGTAGACGAGCCAGGGCGGGGCCCCGAGGACGTCGTGGACGAGGTTCGACACGAACCCGCTCACCGCGCCTCGGCCCCCGACCCGGCCTGCGCCTCGGCTCCCGCCTCGCGGTGCGTCGCGAAGAAGTCGAGGAGGACCTGCGAGCACTCGGGCTCCCGGACCCCGCCCACCACCTCGACCCGGTGGTTGGCCCGGCGGTCACGAACGATGTCCCACACCGAACCGGTGGCGCCCAGCTTGGGGTCCCAGGCCCCCAGCACCAGCCGCCCGACCCGCGCCAGCACGAGCGCCCCGGCACACATCGGGCACGGCTCGAGCGTGACGACCAGCGTGCAGTCCTCCAACCGCCAGGTCTCGAGTGCCCGCGCGGCAGCCCGCAGGGCCACGACCTCCGCGTGCGCCGTCGGGTCGCGGTCCACCTCGCGCCGGTTGCGCCCCCGCCCCACCACGTCACCCGCCGGCGACACCACGACGCACCCCACCGGCACGTCGCCGTCGCGAGCAGCGTCCGCGGCGAGGTCGAGCGCCAGGCCCATCCACGCGGCATACCGCTCGTCCGGCACCGGGCCGCGCTGGGAGGTCACACGCTAAGTTTCGCCTATGCGCGTCCACGTTGCCGACCACCCGCTCATCACGCACAAGCTGACGTACCTGCGGGACAAGCGCACGGACAGCCCGACCTTCCGGAGGCTGGCCGAGGAGCTGGTGACGCTGCTGGCCTACGAGGCGACGCGTGACGTGCGGGTCGAGCCGTTCGAGATCGAGACCCCCGTGGCGCCGACGACGGGCATCAAGCTGTCCAACCCCAAGCCGCTCATCGTCCCGATCCTGCGCGCCGGCCTGGGCATGCTCGAGGGCATGGTGCGGCTGCTGCCGAGCGCCGAGGTGGGCTTCCTGGGCATGCAGCGCAACGAGGAGACGCTCGAGGCGATCACCTACGCGAACCGCCTGCCCGACGACCTGTCCGGCCGCCAGTGCTACGTGCTCGACCCGATGCTGGCCACTGGCGGCACCCTCGCCATATCGATCCGCTACCTCGTCGAGCGCGGCGCCGACGACATCACGGCGGTGTGCCTGCTGGCCGCCCCCGAGGGCATCGAGCACGTCAAGGACAAGCTCGCCGACCTCGAGATCCCCATCACGATCGTCACCGGAGCGGTGGACGAGAAGCTCAACGAGAAGGGCTACATCGTCCCCGGCCTGGGTGACGCTGGTGACCGCCTCTACGGCGTCGTCTGACCAGCTGCTGGTATGCCGCGTGGCTGGGGCTGCGCGCGGCGCGCCTGTGCCGTCCGAAATGCCCGTTACGGCACGATGGGTCGTCGAGGCGTGCCGACCCGGTGCACCGTCCACCGACCAAGGAGCCCCATGCAACGCGGGAAGAAGATCCTGATCTGGGTCCTCGTCGCGTTCGCGGC